>DASUNK010000596.1:0-4445 GCA_036277195.1 Longimicrobiaceae bacterium
GCGCCGATGTCGCGGCCCAGGATGGCGGCGGCGCGGTCCTTGTCCACCACCGCGTCCACCCCCTCCAGCCCCAGCCGCGGGTCCAGGTACACCGGGCACCCGCCGCCGCCCGCCGCGACCACCAGGTGCCCCTCGGCCACCAGCGAGCGGATCATCGGGCGCTCCACGATCCCGCGGGGGATCGGGCTCGGCACCACCCGCCGCCAGCCGCCCTTCACCTCGGCCACGTCGCCGCCCATCTCCCGCGCCAGCTCGCGGGCCGTCTCCTCGTCCAGCGTGCGGCCGATCGGCTTGGAGGGACGGTCCAGCTCGGGGTCGTCCGGGTCCACCCGCACCTGGGTCACCAGGGTCACCACCTGGCGGTCGACCCCGGCCCGCCGCAGCGCGTTCTGCAGCGACTGCTGGATCATGTAGCCGATCCACCCCTCCGTGGCGGCCACCAGCACGCCCAGCGGCAGCGGCGGCACCAGGTGGCGCGACTGCTCGTTGCGGACGAGCTCGTTCCCCACCTGCGGCCCGTTGCCGTGCACGATGGCGATGCGCCACCCCTCGCGGGCCAGCTCCACCACGGCGCCCAGGCTCTCGCGCGTGTGGCGGAACTGCTGGGTGATGGTCCCCTCCTCGCCGGGCTGGGCCAGGGCGTTCCCCCCCAGCGCCACGACGATGGTGCGCTCTCCTGCCACGGTCCTCCCGAGCGGGCGGTATGATACGCCGCCCCCCGGTGGGCGGCAAGCTGGCCGCGGCGAACGACTTCCGCCCGCCCCTCAGTGCCCCGTCGAGGCGGGGCCGATCCCCTCGCCCCGCAGCCACCCCTCCATCTCGTCGCGGATCTCCCGCAGCCGCTCGGGCGTCTTGGCCTCGTAGCGGGCCACCAGCACCGGCTCGGTGTTGGAGGCGCGGATGAGCCCCCAGCCGTCGCCGTAGAGCACCCGCGCCCCGTCCACGTCGATCACCTGGTAGCGGGCGCGGAAGTGCTCCACCGCGCGGGCCACGATGGGGAACTTGGTCTCCTCCGTGGCCGGGTAGCGGAGCTCGGCGGTGGAGACGAAGTGCGGGAAGGTGGCCGTCCACGCGCTCAGCGGCTCCTTGCGGCGCGCCACGATGTCGATCAGCAGGCAGGCGCCGTACATCGCGTCGTCGAAGCCGAAGTAGCCGTCGCCGAACATGATGTGGCCCGAGAGCTCGCCGGCGAGCAGCGCGCCCTCCTCCTTCATCCGCTTCTTGATGAGCGAGTGGCCGGTGGCGTTCATCACCGCGATCCCCCCCGCCGCCTCCAGCACCTCGGGGAGCTGCTGGCTGCACTTGACGTCGAACACCACCTTCTGCCCCGCCCCGCGCCGCGCGAGGAGGTCCAGCCCGTAGAGGAGGAGGAGGGTGTCGCCGCGCACGATCTCGCCGCGGTCGTCGATGGCGCCGATGCGGTCCGCGTCGCCGTCGAAGGCCACGCCCAGGTCCGCGCCCGTCTCCTTCACCCTGGCGATGAGGTCGCGCAGGTTGGCGTCCACCACCGGGTCGGGGTGGTGGTTGGGGAAGGTGGGATCGCTCTCGCAGAAGAGGGGGATCACCCGCACGCTCGACCCCAGCGCCTCCAGCAGCCGCACGGCCACCACCGAGCCGGTGCCGTTGCCGCAGTCCACCACCACCGTCAGCGGCCGGGAGATGTCGAACCTGGACGATACGTAGTCCACGTACTCGTCCAGCACCGCGCGCGTCTCCGTGGCGCCCTGGCCGGACGCGTAGTCCCCCTGCTCGATCATCCGGCGCATCTCCTGGATGATCTCGCCGTAGATGGGGCCGCCGGCCAGCGTCATCTTGAAGCCGTTGTACTGCGGCGGGTTGTGCGAGCCGGTGACCTGCAGCCCCCCGTCGTGGCGCCAGTGGGCCACGGCGAAGGAGTGCGCGGGGGTGGGCACCAGCCCCACGTCCACCACGTCGGCGCCGGCGGCGAGCATCCCGCGCCGGACCCCGGCGGCCAGCGCCTCGGAACTGACGCGGTTGTCGCGCCCCAGCACCAGCGAGGGGTTGTCCTTCCCCAGGCGCCGCCGCGCGAAGGTGGCGAAGGCGCGGCCCACGGCCTCGGCCACCTCGGGGGTGAGGTCGGGCCCCACCACGCCGCGGATGTCGTACTGCCGGAAGATGTGCGGATTCGGGTTCGGCATCGGTCCGGGAATGCGAAGGTCAGTCGAGCAGGACGGCGACGGCCTCGATCTCCACCGCCGCGTCGCGCGGGAGCCGCGCCGCCTGCACGGTGCTGCGCGCGGGCTTGTGCTCGCCGAACCAGCGCCCGTACACCTCGTTCATGGCGGCGAAGTCGTCCATGTCGCGCAGGAAGACGGTGGTCTTGGCGACGGTGGAGAGCTCCGCCCCCGCCGCGCGCAGCACGGCCTGCAGGTTCCGCATCACCTGCTCGGTCTGCTCGGCGATGCCGCCCGCCACCAGCTGCATGGTGGCGGGGTCGAACCCCACCTGCCCCGCGGTGAACACGAAGCCGTGCGCCACGACGGCCTGGCTGTACGGGCCGATGGCGGCCGGCGCCTGGTCGGTGGCGACCGTCTGCAGAGAAGCCATTCCCGGTCCTCTTCTTCCTCAGTTCGGGGGTGTCTCGTCCTCGTCGTCCTGCCGCCGCCCCTCGGGGAGCATGGCGCGCAGCTCGTCCGGGGTCACCACGGCCACGCCGGGCTTCCCCACCTCGATCCCCGCGGCCAGGTTGGCCAGCACCGCGGCCTCCTCGATCTCCGCGCCCGCCGCCAGCGCCAGCGCCACGAACGCCGTCACCGTGTCGCCCGCGCCGGAGACGTCGTAGACCTCGCGGGCCACCGTGGGGATGCGGAAGGCGGCGGCGGCTCCCTCGGAGCGCAGCGCCATCCCGTCCTCGCCCAGCGTCAGCAGCAGGTGCCGGGCGCCCACGCGCTGCCGCGCCTCCTCCAGCCAGGCGTCGTCGGCGGGGCGGACGGGCGCGCCCATGGCCGCGCCCAGCTCGGCGACGTTCGGCTTGAAGACGGTGGCGCCCCGGTACTCGTAGAAGTTGCGGAACTTGGGATCCACCACGCTGGGGATCCCGGCCTCCGCGGCGGCGCGCAGGGCGGCGTGGATCACCGCGGGCGCCAGCACGCCCTTGTTGTAGTCCTCCAGCACCAGCGCGTCGGCGCCGGCCACGGCGGCGCGCACCTCCGCGACCAGCGCGGCGGCGCAGTCGTCGGGCACCTCGCCGTCGTGCTCGCGGTCGAAGCGCACCACCTGCTGGTGGCGGGCCACCACGCGGGTCTTGGTGGTGGTGGGCCGGTCGGCGCGCTCCACCAGCCGCGGGTGCACGGTGCCGCCGTCCAGCTCCGCCAGCGCCCGGCGGATGCGGGCGCCCGGGTCGTCTCGCCCCACGCACCCCACCAGCCGGCAGCTGGCGCCCAGCGCCACCACGTTGGCCGCCACGTTGGCGGCGCCGCCCAGCGCCACCCACTCCTCGGAGACGTGGACCACCGGCACCGGCGCCTCGGGGGAGATGCGCGACACCGATCCCACCAGGTAGACGTCGAGCATCACGTCGCCCACCACGGCCAGGCGCAGGCTCCGGCTCCGCTCCAGGATCTCGTCCAGCCGTGCCCGCGTCAGTCGCTCCATCCGCACGCCCCCGGGAAAGGCGGGCAATCTACCCGGCGCCCCCGTGCGCGTAAAGCGGCGCCGGCTAGAAGGCCCAGGTGCCGCCGAGGGTGATGGCGGTGTAGCGGTACCCCTCGTCCGCGTCGCCGGGGGAGAGGCGCGAGAGCCCCGCGTTGGCGTACGCGGCGGAGAGGCCGATGCGCCGCCCCGGGCCGAAGAGGTACGCCACCCCGGCGCCGGTGCGGAAGGTCGCGCCGGGGGTGCCCTCCACCCCCACCTGCTGCGCACCGGCGGCCGCGTCGGCGTGCAGCTCCCAGCGGCGCCACTCGCGGCGGAAGCGGCCCAGCCACTCGGCGATGGCGTAGGCGTCCGGGTCGAAGTAGCCGTCGTCGAGGTCCCGCTCGAAGGCGAAGGAGCGCACCGCCGCCCCCAGCGTGAACCAGCGCGCCACGCGGTGGGTGAGCGCCAGGCTCGCGTGGACGCGCCGGTTGGCCTCGCCCGAGACGTTCCCCCGGTACTCCGCCCACCCGCCCGCCGCCGCCAGCACCAGCCCGGTGCCCGGGGCGAGCTGCACCCCCAGCGACAGCTCGTCGACCTCCACGTCGCGCCGGATGAGCAGCGCCGTCTCGTCCAGCGGCCGGTGCGCGTACGCGAGGGTGGCGGTGAGGGGATAGCGGCCGGGAGAGGAGACGGCCGCGCGCCAGGCGGGGCGGGTCTCCGCGCTGTCCCGGTCGCTGGCAGCGCCCCCCACCGCAGCCGAGAGCGTCCACCCGGGCTCCAGCTGCGCCGCCAATCCCACGTACGCGCCGTACGCCGTGGCCTCGAGGGCGACCGAGTCCTCCAGCCGCGCC
>DASUNK010000597.1:0-2031 GCA_036277195.1 Longimicrobiaceae bacterium
CCCTTCGCCGGGCCGGGCGCCTCCTCGTCCTGCGCCTCGCGGGTGCCGAGCAGCCCCGGCCCGCTGTACTGCTTGCCGCCGTGGTGCCGCGGCCCCAGCACCCGCTGGCCGTAGCCGTTCTCCGGGTCACGGCCGCGGCGCAGCGCCCGGTCCACCGCGATCTCCCCGCGGTTGTAGGCGATCACCCCCAGCCGCACGTCGCCCTCGTAGCGCTCGATCATCGCCCGCAGGTTGGTCATCCCCAGCCGCAGGTTGGTGCGGGGCTCCAGCATCTCCTTGTGCGTCTTGAGGGTGGGGTCGATGTCGCGCGCCGTCCCCGGCATCAGCTGGCAGAGCCCCAGCGCCCCGCCCGGGCCGATGGCGTCCACGTCGAACACGCTCTCCACCCGCACCAGCCGGAAGGCCAGCTCCGGGTCGATTCCCTCGGCCTCGGCCACCTCGAAGATCAGCCGGGCGAGCGTCTCGGTGACGTGGTAGCGGTCCGCCAGCGCCTCCAGCGCGCGCTCGCGGGGCGGCTTCTCCGGCTCCACCACCCGCTCCAGGTACGGCGTCTCCGGCAGCGAGGTGGCCACCGGGAGCGGGATGCGGGTGGAGGGGAGCGTGTCCGGCGGGCCCACGCGCGGCCCGAAGGTGGTGGAGACGCTGCTGGAGACGAGGCCGAAACCCAGCCCGGTCCCCAGCACCAGCGCCGCCACGGCCGCCGCGCGGCCGGGACGGCGGCGGGCGGCCTGGAGCGCCGTGTGGAACAGGGACCGGAGCGCGCCGCTCACCTCTGCATCACTCCTGGGCTGCGGGCGGAACGCCGACGGGCTCGGACGGCGGACTTCGCGGCAAGTCCGGGACCGCAACGCCGGGGGCTTTCTTCTTGCGCGCCCCCTGCCCAGACCAGGAACGAGGCGACTCCCTGCCAGGGTACGACATGCATCTGCACGGGCGAAGGTGAGCGGATTTGCGCGGCTGGTGACGGTGGCGCGGCTGGTGGCCCGCGGCGTGGCCGCGCGCGGGGAAGCGGCGGCGCCGCGCGTGCCCCGGCGCAGGGCCTGGGTGGAGCGCGCGGGGATCGAGGTGAACCCCGGGCGCCTCCGCGCGTACCTGCGGGCCACCGGGGGCGAGGAGATCGCCGGCTTCCACGGCGCCGGCGCGGTGGTGCCGCCGCTCTTCGCCGCCACCTGGGAGACGGCGCTGGGGCTGGAGCTGCTCGCGGCGCTGGAGGACCCGCTGCCGCTGGGGGCGCTGGTGCACCAGGAGAGCGAGGTGATCCAGGTGCGGCCCTTCCGCCCGGGAGACCGGGTGCGCTGCCGGGTGGAGCTGGAGAAGGTGGAGCCGGCGCGCCGCGGCATCCGGCTCACCCTGGCCACGCGCAACTGGAACGGCGGGGGGCAGCTCTGCTCGCAGAGCACCTCCACCCTGCTGGTGAAGACGCGCGCGCCGCGCGACCCGTCCGCGGTCCCGGCCGACGCCACGCCGCCGGCGCCCGAGCCCGCGCGCTGGGACGAGCTGGCGCGCTGGCACTTCGGCGCCGGGGCGGGGCGGCGCTACGCCCGCGCCTCGGGCGACTACAACCCGATCCACCTGTGGCCGTGGACCGCGCGCCCGTTCGGCTTCCGCCGGCCGATCCTGCACGGCTACTGCACGGCGGCGCACGTGGCGCACGCACTCATCGCGCGCCGCTTCGGCGGCGATCCGGCGGGGCTGCGGCGGCTGCGGGTGAGCTTCCGCGCGCCGCTCCCGCTCCCGGCCGCGGCGCGGCTGCTGGTGGGCGACGTTTCCGGCGAGCGCCGGTTCCGCGTGGTGGGCGAGGAGGGCGACGGCCCCGTCTTCGCCGAGGGCACCTACGCGGGCGCCAGCAGCCCCGGAGCCGGCTGAACCCGATACGTGAGGGGGGAGATACGATGCGAAGCGTGGCGGTGGGCGTGGCGCTCTGCCTGGTGGTGGGCGCGTGCGAGCGGGGCGGGGGCGGCGAAGGTGACCCGGCGAAGTCGCCGGAGGCGTTGAAGGCGCTGGAGGTGCCGGCGGAGCACCAGGAGGGGA
>DASUNK010000598.1:0-2330 GCA_036277195.1 Longimicrobiaceae bacterium
CGGCGCTCGGCGAGCGGGTGCACCGCCGGGTGCTGCGCCATCCCGACGCCGTCTTCGTGGGCGGGATCCTCGCCGGGACGGCGGCCGCGCTCGCGGCGCTTCTCTGGCTGGCGGGGCCGCAGGCGCGGGCCTCGGCCGCCGTCGTGGCGGTCGTCCTCCTGGCCGCCGCCGTGCTGGCCAACGACATCGCGGTGGGGGTGGTGAACCAGCTGGTGGCCGCCTTCCTCTCCCCGCGCCTCCTCCCCCGGCTGGACCTGCACGAGAACGGCGGCATCCCGCCGGAGCTGCGCACCGCCGTCGTCGTCCCCACGCTGCTCGACGGCGTGCAGGGGGTGCGCGAGGCGCTGGAGCACCTGGAGGTGCAGTACCTGGCCAACCGCGAGCCCAACCTGCACTTCGCCGTGCTGGGCGACTTCACCGACGCGCCCGCCGCGACGCTCCCGGGCGACGCGGAGATCGTGGCCGCGGCGGCGGACGGGGTGCGCGCGCTGAACGCGCGCTACGCGGCCGGGGCGGAGGACGCCTTCTACCTCTTCCACCGTCCGCGGCGCTGGAACCCGCGCGAGGGCGTGTGGATGGGGTGGGAGCGCAAGCGCGGCAAGCTGGCCGAGTTCAACCGCTTCGTGCGCGGCGGCGCCGAGGGCGCCTTCTCGACGGTCGTCGGCGACGTGGCGGCCCTGCGCGGGGTGCGCTACGTGATCACGCTGGACGCCGACACGGTGCTGCCGCCGGGCACCGCCGCGCGGCTGGTGGGCACGCTGGCGCATCCGCTGAACCGCGCCGGCTACGACGCGCGCGCGGGGCGGGTGACGCGCGGCTACGGCATCCTGCAGCCGCGGGTGGGCGTCTCCCTCCCCAGCGCCCACGCCTCGCGCTTCGCGGCCATCCACTCGGGGCACCCCGGCGTGGACCCGTACACCACGGCCGTCTCCGACGTGTACCAGGACCTGTACGGCGAGGGAAGCTTCACCGGGAAGGGGATCTACGACCTGGACGCCTTCGAGCGGGCGACCCACGGCCGCTTCCCGGAGAACGCGCTCCTCTCGCACGACCTGATCGAGGGGAGCTACGCCCGGGCCGGGCTGGCCACCGACCTGGAGCTGTACGACGACTACCCCGCGCGCTACCTGACCCACGCCCGCCGCCGCCACCGCTGGATCCGCGGCGACTGGCAGCTCCTGCGCTGGCTGGGGCGCCGCGTGCCGGGGCCGGACGGTCCCGAGCCCAACCGGCTGTCGCTGCTGTCGCGGTGGAAGCTCCTGGACAACCTCCGCCGCAGCACGGTGGAGATCGCCCAGCTCGTCTTCCTGGCGGCGGGATGGCTCTTCCTCCCCGGCTCGCCGCTGCGCTGGACGGTGCTGGGGGTGCTCGCCGTCGCCGCGCCGTGGATCGTCTCCCTCCTCCTGGCCGCCGTCCGCCCGCCGCGGAACCGCTCGTGGCGCGCCTACTACGCGGCGGTGGGGCGCGACGCCGCCACCAGCGCGCGGCAGGCGGGGCTCGCCCTCGCCTTCCTCCCGCACCAGGCCTGGCTCTCGGCCGACGCCATCGCCCGCACCCTCTGGCGCCTCTTCGTCACCCGCCGCCACCTGCTGGAGTGGCAGACCGCCTCGGTGGCGGAGCGGACGATGTCGGACTCGCCGCGGGCCGCGTGGCGGACGCTGGGACCGGCGGTGGCGCTCGCCGCGGGCGCCGGCGCGCTGGCCCTCGCCACGCGCACGGCCGACACCCCGCTCCCGCCGCTCCTGGCCGCGGTCCTCCCGCTGGCGCTGCTGTGGATCGCCTCCCCGGCGATCGCCCACGCGCTGGGGAAGCCTGCCGCGCGCCACGCCCACCGGCTCCCCGCCGCCGCCGCCGAGCAGGCGATGCGGTACGCGCTCCTGCACTGGCGCTACTTCGACCGCTTCGTGACGGCCGCCACGCACGGGCTGGCGCCCGACAACTTCCAGGAAGACCCGTCGCCGGTGGTGGCGATGCGCACCTCGCCCACCAACCTGGGGCTGCAGCTGCTGGCCCTGGCCAGCGCCTGCGACCTGGGGTTCGTCACCGCGGCGGAGATGACCCGCCGGCTGGAGCTGGCCTTCCGCGCGCTGGAGCGGATGCGCCGCTTCCGGGGCCACTTCTACAACTGGTACGACCTGCGCGACCTGCGCGTGCTGGAGCCGGCGTACGTCTCCACCGTGGACAGCGGCAACCTGGCCGGCCACCTGATCGCGCTCCGGCAGGCGTGCCTGGAGATCGCCGACGGGCCGGTGGCGGACGGGCGCACGGCGCGGGCGCTGGCCGCCGCGCTCTCGCTGGCGCTCGGCCGCCTGGACGGAGTGGCCGCCTCC
>DASUNK010000599.1:0-4639 GCA_036277195.1 Longimicrobiaceae bacterium
GACGGCTACCTGGCGCCGGGCCTGGGCGTGCTGGCCGAGGCGGCCCGCACCCTGGGGACGGTGCACGTGGTGGCGCCGGACCGCGAGCAGAGCGCCACCAGCCACTCGCTCACCATGCACCTCCCCATCCGCGCCCGCGACCTGGAGCTGATCGCCCTCATCCGCCACCTGGTGCACGAGGAGCGCTACACCATCGAGGGGGCGAAGCAGCGCATCGACGAGCTGCGGCAGGAGGGCGCCGCGGCCGAGGCCGCCTCGCGCGCGCTGGAGCGCTCCTTCGTGCGCGCGCTGCGCACCGAGCTGGAGGAGCTGCTGGAGCTGCTGGGGCCGTAGGGAGATGCTCATCCTCTGCACCAACGACGACGGCTACCTGGCGCCGGGCCTGGGCGTGCTGGCCGAGGCGGCCCGCACCCTGGGGACGGTGCATGTGGTGGCGCCGGACCGCGAGCAGAGCGCCACCAGCCACTCGCTCACCATGCACCTCCCCCTGCGGACGCGGCTGGTGCGCGAGGGGATGCATTACGTCACCGGCACCCCCACCGACTGCGTGATGCTGGCGGTGGAGGCGCTGCTGGGGCAGCGGCCGGACTTCGTGCTCTCCGGCGTCAACCACGGGATGAACATGGGCGAGGACGTGCTCTACTCGGGCACCGTCTCCGCCGCCATGGAGGCCACCATCTTCGGCATCCCCGCCGTCGCCGTCTCCTACGCCGGGCGCGACCCGGACCACCTGCAGGCGTACGGCCCGCTGCTGGAGCGGCTGCTGCGCCAGGTGGTGGGGCGCGGCGACTTCCCCTCCGAGACGCTGCTGAACGTCAACCTGCCGCCGATCCCCCCGGACGAGGTGCGCGGGGTGCGGGTGACGCGGCTGGGGCGGCGCGTCTTCAGCGGCTCGCTGACGCGCGGGCTGGACCCGTCGGGGCGGGAGTACTACTGGATCGGCGGGGGCACCATGGAGCCGGTGCGCGACGAGGGGACGGACTACCACGCCGTGTCGAGCGGCTACGTCTCGGTGACGCCGCTGCACCTGGACCTCACCAACCACGCGCTCATCGCCGGCGTGGGCGCCTGGGGGCTGGAGATCTAGCTCCCGGAACGCACAGACTGGACAGGCGTGGGGGTCCTCGGATAGATTTCGGGCGGGAGGTGACGACCCATGAGTCGAATGCTCGAACTGCCTGACCCGGTCTACACCGCGCTGCACGATGCCGCTTCGGCATGCGGGCTGACGCCGGCAGCCTGGATCGCCGCCCATCTGCCCTCGGCCGGGACGGCGGAGGAGGACGCCGGCGCCGGTGCCCCGCAGACGCTCGCGGACCGGTTCGCCGGCCGGGTGGGCCGGTTCGGCAGCGGCGGGCGGGAGCGCCTGTCGGAGGACACCGGAGACCGCTTCGCGGAGCACCTCGAGGCCAAGCGGCGCGCGGGCAGCCTGTGACGCTGTGCGACACCGGTCCGCTGGTGGCGTTGATCGACCGCGACGATCCGCACCATGCACGGTGCGTCGGCGCCCTCGCCGGGCTGCCGCCGGCTGCGCTGTTGACGACCTGGCCGTGCTTCACCGAGGCGATGCACCTGCTCCGACGCGTGGGCGGCCTCCCGGCACAGGACGAACTGTGGAGCTACCTGGCCGACGGACTGGTTTCCCTGCACGTACCTGCTTCCGGCGAGTGGGAGCGCATGCGCGCGCTGATGCGGACGTACGGAGACGCCCCGATGGACCTCGCCGATGCCTCCCTGGTCGCGCTTGCCGAGGGCCTGGGGCTGCGGCGCGTCTTCACGCTGGACCGACACTTCCGCGCCTACCGCACCCGGCGCGGTGGCTCGCTCGAGCTCGTTCCCTGACCCGTTGGGCTGGATGACGGCGCGGGTGGCGGCGCGCGGCGGCGCGCGCTACCTTGGGGCGCGTGTGTCCGACCCCCCCGCCCGCAGCCCCCCGGCCCCCGTCCAGCGGCGGCGACGCCCCCTCCCGCGACGACCGCGCGGGGCGCGGGCTGTTCATCGTCCTCGAAGGGATCGACGGCTCCGGCACCACCACCCAGGCCCAGCTCCTCACCGAGCACCTCGCGGGCCGCGGCCACCGCGCCTACGCCACCAACGAGCCCAGCAGCGGCCCCGTGGGCATGCTCATCCGCCTGGCGCTCTCCGGCCGCCTCCTCGGGCCCACCCTCCGCTACCACGACGCCGACGAGGATCGCGACGACGCGGGCGACACCACCCTCGACGCGCGCACCCTGGCCCTCCTCTTCGCCGCCGACCGCATGGACCACCTGGTGACGCAGGTGGAGCCCAACCTGGCCCGCGGCCGCCACGTGGTCTGCGACCGCTACCTCCTCTCCTCGCTCGCCTACCAGGGGCTCTCGCTCCCCGAGGAATGGGTGCTGGAGATCAACCGCCACGCCCGCGTTCCCGACCTCACCTTCTACCTCGACGTCCCGGTGGAGCACGCGCGCATGCGGATGCGCGCCGCCCGCTGGACGCGCGACCTCTACGAGGACGACTGGCACCAGCGCCGCATCCGCGAGCGCTACCAGGAGGTGGTGGCGCGCGGCCTCCCCGGCGTGGGACCGGTGGTGGTGGTCGACGCCTCGCGCCCCCGCGCCGAGGTGACGGACGAGATCACCCGCGCCCTGGACGAGCGGCTGGCCGCGCGGGCGGCCGACCCCGACCCGCAGCTCACGCTCCTGGAGCCGGGCGCCGCCGGGGGGCCGCGGGTGGAGCGGTGAGCGACCGCCTGGTGGGCCAACGGCGGGCCCTCATCGGGCGCATGCAGGCGAAGGGGATCCGCGACCTGGCCGTGCTGCGCGCCTTCGACCTGGTGCCGCGCCACGAGTTCATCCCCCCCGACATGGCGCACCGCGCCTACGAGGACGCGCCGATCCCGATCGGCTACGGGCAGACGGCCTCGCAGCCCTCGCTCCAGGCGCTCTACATGCAGCTCCTCGAGCTCCGCCCCACCGACCGGGTGCTGGAGGTGGGCACCGGGTGCGGCCACCAGACCGCCGTGCTCGCCCAGCTCACCGACCGCGTCTACTCCGTCGAGCGCATCCGCGAGCTCTCCATCCGCGCCCGGGAGGTGCTCGACGCACGGCGTGTCTCCAACGTGGCCCTGATGGTGGGAGACGGCACCATCGGCTGGAGCCGTTTCGCCCCCTACGACGCCATCCTGGTGGCCGCCGCCGCGCCCGAGGTCCCCCGCCCCCTGCTGGAGCAGCTGGCCGACGGCGGGCGGATGCTGGTGCCGGTGGGGACGCTGGAGTCGCAGCGGCTGGTGCTGGTGCGCCGCGACGGCTCCCGCCACGAGGAGCGCGAGGTGGTGGACTGCACCTTCGTCCCCCTGCTGGGGCGCTTCGGCTGGGCCGACGAGGGGCGCTCCAGCGCCTGAGCCGGCGCTCGCAACGGCGCGTTCTGGTTGACTTTGGCCGCTCCGCGCCGTACGTTCCGGCGACACGACGCACGTCCGCTACTCCCTCCCGCGCCGGGCGCCACCCGGCCCGGAGCCGCGCCACGCCGGTTCTCCACCTCCAGACGGAAGCCTGCCCCATGAGCGGATCGCACGGCGAATTCCCCTTCTCCGGCCCGATCTTCCCCCCCTTCCACCCGGGGCTGGCCCGCCGTCCCGCCGCCTCGGCCGAGGCGGAGCAGGACGCCGGCGAGCGCACCGCGCCCGCCGCCGAGGCCCCGCCCGCCACCGCCGAGCCGGAGGCCGCCCCCTGGGAGGCGCGCGCGGACGAGCCGCTGGCGGAGATGGACCCCGACGTGGGGATGCCCTGGGGCGAGCCGGGCGAGCCCGCGGCGGCCGGGAGCGCGGACGTCGAGATGGAGATGGAGATGCCGTGGGAGCCGCCCGCCGGCCCCGCCGGCGCCGCGCCCGAGGAGGAGGAGCCGGCCGCAGACGCCGACGAGGACCTCCCCTGGCTGGAGCTGCCCGAGGGGGCGCCGCAGGCGCGCGCCGAGGCGGCCCCGGAGGCGCCTGCCCCGGCCGACGCGCCCGCCGGGCTCCCGGAGTGGATGGACTGGGAGCGGCCCGCCGAGGCTGGTGCGGGCGAGGGCCCGCCGGAGCTGCAGCCCTGGGACATCAGCCCCGCGGCGCGCGAACCGGAAGCGCCCGCGGCGGAAGGGGAAGGGGAGGGGTGGCACGCCCCGGGCGCCGCCGACGAGGGGCTGGAGCCGTGGCGGGCGCCAGCGGGGGAGATGGAGATGCCGTGGGTGGAGCCGGAGCGGGCGCCGGAGCCGGAGCCGGAAGCGGCGGCCGAGCCCGAGGAGCCGCAGGCCTTCGAGCCCCCCGCGGCGCCCGCGCCCGCGGAGACGGGCGGCGAGGCGTGGGACAGCTTCGAGCCGCACCTGGTGCCCCTGGGCGACTTCACCGGCGCGGGGGCCGGGACCGCTCCGGCCGCCTCGCCGCAGGACGCGGCGCTGGCCGCCTCGCTCGCCGGCGTGGCGGACCGGCTGGAGGCCGCGGCGCGGGCGCTGCGCGAGCGGCCGGCCGCGTTCCTGGCCGGCGCCGGCGGCGGCGGCGACCCGCTGGAGCTGCTCCTCGCCGGCTTCGCGCTGGGGTTCCTGCAGGCCAACCGCGAGGGGAACGGCTGAGCGCGCGCGGGGCCGGTCCAAGTTGACCGACCCCGCGCAAATCCTTAGATTT
>DASUNK010000600.1:0-4278 GCA_036277195.1 Longimicrobiaceae bacterium
TTCAACCGCGAGAGCGACCCTACTTTCGCACTCTCGCACTTCCGCACTTTCGCACTTACTCCCCCATCAGAGCTCGACCTGCGCGCCCAGCTCCACCACCCGGTTCGGGGGGAGCGCGAAGAAGGAGGTCGCGGTCCTCGCGTTGCGGCTCATCACGGCGAACAGGTGCTCCCGCCACGTCGCCATCCCCTCCCGCTTCGAGGGGATCAGCGTCTCGCGCCCGAGGAAGTACGTCGTTCGCATGGGCGAGAGATCCAGCCCTTCGACCCGGATCCCCTTCAGCGCCTCGGGGACGTTCGGCTCTTCCATGAAGCCGTAGCGGAGCACGATGCGGAAGAAGCCATGCCCCAGGTCTTCGACGGAGCTCCGCGCCTCCCGCGCGGCGTGGGGAACCTCCTCCGTCTCGATCGCCAGGAGGACCACCTGTGCGTGCAGCACCTGGTAGTGTTTCAGCGAGTGGAGCAGCGCCGGGGGCGTCCCCTCCGGGTTGCCGTACATGAAGACCGCGGTGCCGGGCACGCGGTGCGGCGGCGCCATGCTCATGTCCTTGACGAAGAAGTCCCACGGCAGCGTGCTCGCGGCCATGCGGCCGGCCAGGAGCTGCCGCCCGGCCTTCCACGTGGTCATGAGGATGAACACGGCCGCGCCGACGACCAGCGGGAACCAGCCGCCGTGCGGGATCTTGACGATGTTCGCGGCCCAGAAGCCGAGGTCGATCGTCAGGAAGACGATGCTGAACGCCGCGACCGGGAGCGCGCCCCACTTCCAGCGTTCCCGCAGCAGCACCGTCATCAGCAGCGTGGTCACCACCATCGTCGTGGTCACGGCCACGCCGTAGGCTGCCGCCACCGCGCTGGAGGACTGGAAGCCGAGCACCAGCCCGATGCAGGAGGCCAGGAGGATCCAGTTCACCGACGGGATGTAGATCTGCCCCATCTCCCGCGCCGAGGTGTGCCGGATCTCCACGCGCGGCAGGTAGCCGAGCTGCACCGCCTGCATGGTGAGCGAGAAGGCCCCGGAGATGAGCGCCTGCGAGGCGATCACCGCCGCCAGCGTGGCGATGATCACCTGCGGATAGATGAGCCAATGCGGGCCCATATGGTAGAACGGGTTCTCCACCGCGTCCGGCCGCCGCAGGAGGAGCGCGCCCTGCCCGAAGTAGTTGAGCAGGAGGGCGGGGAGGACGACGGTGAACCATGCCAGCCGGATCGGGCGCCGGCCGAAATGCCCGAGGTCGGCGTAGAGCGCCTCGCCCCCCGTCACCACCAGGAACACCGACCCCAGGACGAGGAAGGCACCGATCCCGTTGTCGGCGAAGAACCGCACCGCGTACAGCGGGTTCACGGAGAGGAAGACCCCCGGCTCCCGCACGATCCAGCCGATGCCCAGCACCGCCAGCATCGCGAACCAGACGAGCGTCACGGGACCGAAGATCTTCCCCACCCCCGCGGTCCCGCGGCGCTGCATCAGGAACAGCGCCGTGAGGATGCCGATCGCGAGAGGCAGGATGTACGGCTCGAAGAGCGGCGTGGCGACTTCGAGCCCCTCGAGCGCGCCGAGGACGGAAATGACCGGGGTGATCATCCCGTCGCCGTACAGCAGCGCGGTTCCGAACAGCCCCAGCATGATCAGGACCCACCGCCCGCCGCGGCGCGATGCGCGCACCGGCGTCACCAGCGCCGTCAGCGCCAGGATCCCCCCCTCGCCGCGGTTGTCGGCGCGCAGGACGAAGACCGCGTACTTCACCGAGATGACCAGCACCAGCGACCAGAAGATGAGCGAGAGCACGCCCAGGACGTTCCCTCGCGTGGGGCTGAGACCGTAGAAGTGGAACGACTCGCGCATCGCGTACAGCGGTGAGGTGCCGATGTCCCCGTACACCACCCCCATCGCCGTCAGCGTCAGGAAGGTCAGGTAGCGTCCGCGCGGCTGACCGCCCGGCGAGGCCGGGGTGATGTAGCCATCGCCGTGGACCACGCCCGCGGTATCGTCCCTGTCCATCGCGTCCGATATCGTCATTTCCCTCGCCCAGGGCCGCGCCACTCTTCCCATCGGTCCAGCGCGGTCAACGTAGCGCCGGGCGCGTGAAGGAGGCACAAAGACGCCGGCACTGCACGTTAAGGAATCACAAAGAGGTGCTGCGCCGGAGAGGCTGGCGGAGTCGAAGGGTTACGGCGCTTCCGCCGCGGGGAGGGAAAAGACGAAGATGCTGCCGCCGCCGGTGCGAGGGTGGTAGTGGAGCGCTCCTCCCTGGGCCTCGGCGAGCCGCCTGGCGATCGAGAGGCCGAGCCCCGCCCCGCCCGCGTCGGGCTGCGCCGAGCTCGCCCGCTGGAACGGGACGAAGATCCGTTCCGCCTCGTCGTCGGGCACGCCGGGCCCGCGGTCGGCGACCACGAACACCAGCCGGTCGCCCTCGCGCCGCGCCGAAAGCTCCACGGGCGTGCCGGGCGGTGCGTACTTGTCGGCGTTCTCGATCAGGTTCACCAGCACGCGGAGCGACTGGACGAAGTCCATCCGCCCCAGGAGAAGCACCTCTTCCGGGTGGAGCTCGACCTGGATCGGGCGCTTGACCGACCCGGAAACACGCTGGAGGGCGGCGCCCAGCACGTCCTCGGCCGCCACCACCTCCGGGGTCAGGCGGGTCGCTCCGGCCGCCAGCAGCGACAGGTCCAGCAGGTCGGCCACGAAGCGGTTGAGCCGGTCGGCCTCCTCCTCGATGTCCGCCGCCCGCACGTCCCCTTCCTCGGCGATCTCGTGCGCCAGCGCCTTGATGGTGGTGAGCGGGGTGCGCAGGTCGTGCGAGACGGTGGCGATGAGCGCGTCCTTCAACCGGTCGGCCTCGCGGAGCGCCGTTGCGTGCTCCGCCTCGGCCGCGAGGGCACGGGCGCGATGGAAGAGCTGCGTGGCGACCGCCGCGACGGCCAGGAAGGCGAAGAGGACCAGCCAGTCCAGGGGCGCGTGGACGGTGAGCGTTCCGTACGGGGGGACGAAGAAGAAATTGAAGCCGAGAAAGGCGAGGAGCGCCAGCGTCAGGCCGCGGGCACGGGGACCGCGCGTGCTGGCGGCGAGCACCAGCAGGAGATAGGCGAGCGCCACGTGCGCACGGTCGAGGTGCGCGCGGACCGCCACCATCGCCACGGTGAGCGAGACCAGCGCGGTGATCCAGGCCGCCCACCCCAGGGCTTCCCGGCCTCGGTGGCGAGTCGGATCCACGGTCAGTCGAGAGCGCGGAAGCGGTATCCGACACCCGGTTCGGTGACGATCAGCGCCGGGCGCACGGGATCGCGCTCGATCTTCCGGCGGAGGTTCGCGACGTGGACGCGCAGGTACGCCTGGGGGTCCCCGCTCCCGCGCCCCCACACGGCCCGGAAGATCTGGTCGTGCGTGAGCGTCTTCCCCGCCTGGGCCACGAAGGCACGGAGCAGGTCCCACTCCGTCGGGGTCAGATGCACTTCATCCCCGCCCCGGGTGACCACGCGGCGCGCGAGGTCCACCGCCAGCCCTTCGACTTCGAAGCGTGCCTCCGGGTGGGGTGCCGTACGGGCCCGGCGGAGCTGCGCGCGGACCCGGGCCTGGAGCTCGGCGGGGCTGAAGGGCTTGGTGATGTAGTCGTCGGCGCCGGCATCGAGGAGGGCCACCTTTTCGGCTTCCGAGTGGCGGGCGGAGAGCATGAGGATGGGTACCGCCGACCACTTCCGGATCTCCGCGCAGACCCTGATTCCCGGCACGTCGGGGAGACCCAGGTCCAGGACGACGAGGTCGGGCCGCTCGGCCGCGGCGCGATCGATCCCTTCGCGTCCCGCCGCTGCCTCGATCACCCGGACGTCGTCCCCCGAGAGCGCGTGCCGGACCACGCGCCGGATCTGCGCCTCGTCGTCGATCACGAGGATGGTCGCTCCCGCCATGCTCAATTCACCGAAACCCCTATGCTTCCGTCCCCATCAGCTTCGCCATGATCGCCTTCTGCACGTGCAGGCGGTTCTCGGCCTCGTCCCACACCCGCGAGCGCGGGCCTTCGATCACCGCGTCCGACACCTCCTCGCCCCGGTGCGCGGGGAGGCAGTGCAGGAAGATGGCGCGCGCCGAGGCCCGCCCCATCAGCCCCTCGTCCACGCAGTAGCCCGCGAAGTCGCGCATCCGCCGCGCCGTCTCCTCCTCCTGCCCCATGGAGGCCCACACGTCCGTGTTCACCACGTCCGCCCCCTCCACCGCCTCGCGCGGGTCGCGGGTGACCACGATCCGTGCCGCGCCCCGCGCCCGCTCCAGGATGGCCGGGTC
>DASUNK010000601.1:0-3991 GCA_036277195.1 Longimicrobiaceae bacterium
GGTGCTGGCCGTCAACGGCGTCCCCGTCACCAACCGCGCCTGGAAGGACACCGTGCTGGTGCCGGTCGGCGCCACCGTCGACGTACTGCTGGAGCTGTCCAATCCCGGCCGCTGGATGCTGCACTGCCACGTCTCCGAACACCTCGAAGCCGGGATGCAGACCGTCTTCGCCGTCCACTAGCCGGCGCGAAGAGGGTTGACCCGCCGCCGCGCGACGGCCCACTTTGCCTGCTGCCCGTCTCCAACCAATCCCCCCTGCGGAGCGCCCACGATGACCCCGATCCGAGCCGCCACCCTCCTCGCCGTCGCGCTGGCCGCCGCGACGGGCGCGTCCGCCCAGCGCTACGACGCGCTCGATCCCGACGTCCGCGGCTTCGTCAGCGTCTCCGAGCCCGTCGTCGCGTTGACGAACGTGCGGGTGGTCGACGGCACCGGCGCGGCGCCCCGGACCGGGCAGACCATCGTCATCGAGAACGGGAGGATCGCCGCGGTGGGTCCGGCGGCGTCGGTGCGGGTGCCGCAGGGGGCGCGGGTGCTGGACCTCTCCGGGCACACGGTGATCCCGGGGATGGTGGGGCTGCACGACCACACCTTCTACACCACGCCGCGGCGGCGCGTGCAGGCCAACTTCACCGCGCCCCGCCTCTACCTGGCGAGCGGCGTCACCACCATCCGCACCACCGGGAGCGCCTCGCCCTACGACGAGCTGAACCTGAAGCGCGCCATCGACGACGGCGAGGTCCCGGGGCCGCACATGTTCATCACCGGCCCGTACATCACCGGCGAGGACGCGGGAGGGCAGATGTACGCCGCCGCCTCGCCGGAAGACGCGCGGCGGGTGGTCGCGTACTGGGTCGACGAGGGCGTCCACTGGTTCAAGTTCTACACCTCCATCAGCCGCGACGCCATGCGGGCGGCCATCGAGGAGGCGCACCGCCGCGGGGCGAAGTTCACCGGGCACCTCTGCTCCGTCGGCTTCCGCGAGGCGGTGGAGCTGGGGATCGACAACCTGGAGCACGGCTTCCTCACCAACAGCGAGTACACGCCGGGGAAGAAGCCGGACGAGTGCCCGGCGAACATGTTCCAGGGGTTGATGGCGGTGAACGTGGAGGGCCCGGAGGTGCGGGCCACCTTCCGCGAGATGGTCGAGCGCGGGGTGGGGATGACGGCCACGCCGGCGGTCTACGAGCTCTTCGTCGCCAACCGCCCGCCGCTCGACCCGCGCCTGGCCGTGGCGATGTCTCCCGAGGCGCACGCCGAGTACCTCGCGTCGCGCGAGATGGCGGCGAGCGGGCAGGGGCTCCCGCTGGAGCTCTTCACCAAGGCCCTCGCCTACGACCGCGCCTTCGTGCGCGCGGGCGGGCTGCTCGCGGCCGGGGTCGATCCCACCGGCAGCGGCGGCGCGCTCCCCGGCTTCGGCGACCAGCGCAACTACGAGCTCCTGCTGGAGGCCGGCTTCACCCCCGCCGAGGCGGTGCAGGTGATGACGCTGAACGGCGCGAAGATCCTGGGGATCGACGGGGAGACCGGCTCCATCGCGCCCGGCAAGAGTGCCGACCTGGTGGTGATCGAGGGCGATCCGGCCGCGCGTCCGCTCGACATCCGCAACGCGCGGATCGTGTTCAAGGACGGGGTGGGATACGATTCCGCGAAGCTGATCGACGCGGTGAAGGGGCAGGTGGGCATCCGCTGAGCGCGGGCGGCGCCTCACCCGCGGAGATCCCGATGCACGACGGCGGTCCCGCCCCCCGCCGTACCCGGCTCTACACCTTCTGCCGGTACGTCGTGGCGTTCGAGATGTGCATGTACGGGTTCGCGAAGGTGTTCCGCGTCCAGTTCACCACCCCGCTCTCGACGCTCGACACCCCGCTCGGCGACGTGGAGGGGATGCGGCTGGTCTGGTACTTCTTCGGCCACTCGGACGCATACCGGCTGCTCATCGCGCTGGGGGAGATCGGGGGCGGGGTGCTGCTGCTGTTCCGGCGCACGACGCTGCTGGGGGCGGTGGTGCTGGTCCCCATCCTCGCCAACATCGTCCTGGTCGATGCGCTCTTCGGCATCTACCAGCCGCTGGTGACGGTGGGCGTTCTCTCGGCGATGGTCGCGGTGATCCTGCACGCGCACCGGGAGGAGCTGAAGCGGGTCTTCTGGGATGACCAGAGCTCGGTGTACCGCGCCGCCGCAGGTCCGGCGCCCGGCGGACGGCGCGCGCTGGCCTGGGCGCTGAAGGCCGCGATGGTGCTGGTCCCGGCGGTCATCGCCTGCGTGATGCGGCGGGAGAACGTCCACCCGACCGCCATCGACGGGAAGTGGAGCGTCGGCTCCGTCGCTCGGCCGGCGGGCTTCGCGGCCGGCTCCACGCTGCTGGACTCCGCGGCGATGGTCTACTTCGAGCCGGAAGCCGCGCGCTGGAGCGTGATCCGGCGGGGCGAGAGCTTCCGGCGCACGGAGTTCGACGTCGACGAGGCGGCGCGCACCCTCCGCATCCGCGAAGCGTCGCTGCGTGGGAACGTGCTCTTCGAGGGCCGCTACGCGCTGGCGGGGGACACGCTCCGGCTCGCCGGCACCTCGGGCGGCAAACCCCTGGAGCTTCTCCTGCTGCGCGAGAGATAGAGGAAGGGCCCGGAGCGATCCGGGCCCTTCCCGTTTGCTACAGTGGCGGCTCGCCGCTGCCGCCACCCTGGCGCGACCCGCCGCCGGACTCCAGCGGGGGATCGCCCGGCTTGGAATCCTGGCCCTCCGACGGCCAGGCGCCGCCGGAAGACGACGACGATCCCGTCCCCGAACTGCCGAAGCCCGAGGAGCCGGTCCCGCCCGACGAACCCGTCCCCGAGCTTCCGAACCCGGAGGAGCCGGTCCCGCTGGACGACGATCCCGTCCCCGTGCCGGAAGTCCCGAAGCCGGAGGAGCCGGAGCCGGTGCCGGTGGACGACGTTCCGGTCCCCGTGCCCGAAGTCCCGAAGCCGGAGGACCCGGTGCCAGTGCCGGTGCCCGTGGACGACGTCCCCGTCCCCGTGCTCGAGGTCCCGAATCCGGATGACCCGGGGCCGGTGCCGGTGAATCCCGTCGAGGAGGTGCCGCCCGGCGTCCCCGTGCCGGTCGTGCCCGTGGCCGGGAGCGCTCCCGCCGGCGTGGCGTCCTCCGCCTCGCCGCCCGGGCCCGAGCGCTCGGCGCGGGCGCCCAGGTCCTTCCGCAGCCCGTCGAGCGCGCTCTGCAGCTTGCCGATCAGCGAGTCGATCTTGGGCTGCAGGTCCGCCACGAAGTCGTCCACCTTGGGGCGGGCCCGGTCGCGCGCGCCCTGCACCTTGGGCTTCAGGTCCTCCACCGCCGAGTCCACCCGCGCCTCCAGCTCCTGGAAGGCGCTCTTCACCTTGGGGCGGATCTCGTTCAGCGCCTGCTCGATGCGCGAGCCCAGCTCTTCCAGCGGGTCGCGCTTTCCGCCGGCGCCCTCGGTCGAGCCCGTCGAGCCGGTGGATCCCGTGGACCCGGTCGAGCCGGTCGAGCCGGTGGTGTCCGACGTCCCTCCGCCGGTGGTGCCCCCGGTGCCGTAGGTGCCGCCGCCGGTGCCAGTGCCGCCGGTGTACCCGGGCCCGCCCGCACCCGAGGACCCGCCCGTACCTGAAGACCCACCCGTGCCGCCGGTACCGCCAGTACTGCCGGCACCCGGGTTGTCGAAGGGTCCGCCCGGATTGTTTTCCATTTCCGTCTCCCGTGCTGAGCGAAAGGAATGCGCCGCCACCCGGCGCGCTCCGCTCCTCCTACGGGCGCTCGCCGGTGCGGTTTCGCAGTGCACCCGCCGTGCCGCGGCGGGCGCCGGTGCCGCCGCGCGCTCGACATCCACCGTAAGGCGTGCCATATTACGGGCTTGGCCGCGCCGGCGCCCGCCGGCCCGGCCATCTCCCCCTGATCAACTCACGGCACGAGCTGGACACGAAACCATGGCAACGGTCGACCTCGCCGCCGGCGGCGCCCCGCTGACGGTTCTCAGCGA
>DASUNK010000602.1:0-8016 GCA_036277195.1 Longimicrobiaceae bacterium
GAACCGATGTGATCCCAGGATCGCGAGTAACTTTCTCCAAACGGCTTGTTATTACTTTCACCGCTCAGGAAGCGGACCGTATGCCCCTGTACTTCCAACAGACCGGTCCGTACGGCTGCGATGAGGTTCGGTACATCCTCAGGCGGAAAGACATCTTGGAAAACCGTGAAGTACGGTAGCCGCGGAAAATCGGTGGGCCGAATGACCTCCTCGGGTGGAACAGATCGAAGCTGGAATTGCGCGAAAAGGTTGTGCCAATCTCCCGCCACGTGAAGAGCCACCACCTTTACGTCCACCGAGCGCCATAGGTGCGGCGTCTCGGCGATCGCGCTCAGGAACCGCTCAACATCCCGGTCAATCATGGTAGCCATGGAAGACGCCGAGGAACCCTAGAGCCTCTTCGCGGTGCCTGTGGTGCTGTACCCATCTCGGTTGTGCGTGTGCGCAATCCACCGCAACCCCCGCACCAGCACCCTCTTCGTGGGCGACGCGCCCAAGGACCGCGAGGCGGCCAACGCGGGCGACGTGCGCTTCGCCTGGGCACACGACTTCTTCGGGTGGTATCCGCCGGGCGCGATGTATGGCCGATGTATGGCGCCCCTACGTACCCAAGGCGAGAACGTCCAGGCCGGCAGCCGCGTGGGAAGGCCGTGGGGAAAACTCGGCAGCCGCAGGGTAAGACACCCTGCGGCTGCCTCGTTTCGCTATGGCCAGGCGACGTCACCTGCCGATGTGGAGCACCTCTCCAGCCACGACAACGTCTACGGCCTCGCGCAAAGCGCTGGCGAGCGGTCGCAAATCTTCCAGCTTGGTCCCACTGGCTTCGATTACCACAACCCCGAAGCTCCGGCCCGAGAGACGCTGCTGGTACTCCATTCTGCGATCGGCGGTGACGAACACGTCAATGCCCGCGGCTTCAGCCTGCCGCAGTAGCTCCCCGTTCAGTAGCCCGGTCCATCCCGCCTGGGCAACCGTCACCACATCATGGTCCGGCAGCTCCCGTGCTAGCAGGCGCGGCAGCATCTCGTCCAGCAGCACGCGCCTGGCACGCGCAGGCTCGGCCTCACTCACACGGCGGTTGAGAGCCGCGCCAGTAAAGCCTCAGCGGCCTCCTCCAGGAAGGCGACCGCTTGCTCGCGCTTCACGGATGGGAAATTGTCGAGGAACTCATCCAGCGTGTGCCCGCCTTCGAGCCAGTCGATGAGGTTACGTGCGGGCACGCGGGTGCCCACGAAGACCGGCTCTCCGCTGACGATTTCAGGATGGCTGTGGACCACGCTGGACTCGCTCATGGCTTCTGTCTCCGCATCGCGAGTGGCCGCGGGGCTCAGACCAGGCGGCTCAGCTCAGCCCGCAGGCGCCACGAGTACGTTGGAGGCGGCCGCGAAGAAGGGCTTGCTGGCGGGCATGTCGGGAAGCCGCAGCTCCAGCAGCCGGCTGCCGTCGCCCGTCTTGCCGAGCAGGCGCACCACCTCGGCGAGCCCGCCGGTGCAGTAGACGTGCTCACCCACGGAGGGAATGCGCTCGGCGCCGCTCGCCCACTCGGGGTGCGCGGCCTGGTCGACGTGCAGGTCTGCGGGCTTGATCCGGCGGCTGCTGTTCTGGAGCCACGACATGCGCACTCTCTTCCGAGCGGGTAAGTCACGCCGCGGCACCGAATTGGACCGGGTCGCCTGATTCAATCTAGCAGGAGACCGGCCGTTTTCCTAATGCGGCGCCGCTCGGAGTTGCGCGAGGGGCGGTGAGAGCGGGAGCGGAGTGGCGTCAGCCGATGAAGAAGGCGGCCCGCATCTTGGCCAGCTCCTCGGGCGACAGCTCCTCGATGGGACGGCTGTACAGGTCCTGGAGCTGCGCTTCGCGCCGGCGTGCCGCGAGCTGTGCCGCGATCTCGGGCTTCAGGCGGCGGGCCGACTTCCGGGCGGACGGGGGCGCACTGGGGGGAGAGACGGGTGTCACGGGTATCCTTTGGGGTTGCAGTGGTTCGGTTCTTCGGCGCGGTGCCTATGCACGCTGCGGGCCAGACCCGCTTGCGGCGTACGGAGGCGCGCACCCGCAGGCGGGTGGAGCCGGAGTGTACTCGCCGAGTGTCAGCGGGGAAGCCTGAAGGGAGGACAATCCACGGGTCCGGCCGGGCGCGATGCGTCGCGACCCTGCGCCGGCGTGTTTTGAATACCCCGCTGCGGTCCGTGTGTGCCATACGCCCCACCCGGGGCAGGAGTGACCCAGCCCCGGGTGGGTGTCGACGGACGTGCCCCTCAGCCGGCGGCGAGCACCGGGAGCGGGTGGTGGGCCCCCGAGGCCAGGTACGCTTCCGGGTCGTGGTTGAGCGCACCCTCGGGGAGCCACTTCCAGAGTGGCCCCAGGTGCTGGCGGATCTGGTCCGACAGCACCCGCGGCACCTCGCGCGTGCGCCCCTCGAAGAACGCCTGCACCGTCGCGTCCTCCGCCAGCCAGCGGCGCATCTTCTTGTGGTAGCCCAGCCGGTTGCTCCGCTCGGAAGAGATGCCGCGGAAGAGCTGCTCGTAGGCGATGTACGAGCGCTTGTTGGCGTAGAACCGCCGCGCCAGCGCGCGCGCCGAGAAGGAGTACTCGAAGGTGTCGCAGACGTGGTCGTAGAACTCCGTCCAGGTGTAGTTCTTCGGGCGGACGTTCATCGACTGCACCAGGTCCAGGAAGTGGAAGGGCACCGGCAGCACGCGCCCCTCCTTCTGGTACTCCAGGTTCAGCACCGCGTTGCGTCCGAACGCCGAGAGCAGCGCGAAGTGCGGGTACACCCCCGGCGCCAGGTCGAGGAAGCGCTTGGTGAGCTCGAACGGCTCGGAGCCCTCGTCGCAGTCCAGCCCGAAGATCAGGTTGCACTGCGTGTACGGGATGTACGCGTTCACCAGGTTCGCCTGCTCGGCCACGCGGCGCACCTTCTCCATCCCGTGGACCTTGCGGGTCTTGGACTTGGCGTCCATGTCGTACCACGACTCGATCCCCGGGGCGATGGCCTTGAACCCGTTGCGCTTGAGCCGCTTGAGGTTGTCCTCCTTCAGCAGCGAGAGCGAGGTCTCGGCGACGAAGGTGACGCTCCCGGGCGGCACCGCCTCCTCGATGGCGTCGAGGTACTGGTCGAAGCGGATGCCGAAGTTGGGGTCGTGCCACACCGCGACCGAGCGCGGCAGCTTCAGCTCCAGGAAGAAGCGCAGGTCGTCCTTGATCCCCTCGTAGTCGAGCGGCTGGTAGGGGACCACGGCGTCGATGCAGAAGCTGCAGGTGTACGGGCAGCCGAGGCTCCCCAGCAGCGGCACCAGCTTGAGGATCTTGGCCCGCTCCATGGAGGGCTGGAGGAACTTCCAGCGCTGCCGCAGCCCCGGGAGCTCGTGCGGCTGCTTCTGGGCCGAGAGATAGAGGCCGAGCGGGCGGTGCTCCCCGGCGTCGCGCAGGATGTCGCGGAGCAGCTCGCGGTCGCAGAAGCCCACCACGTAGTCGAAGTACTTCCGCGCGTCCTCGGGATACGAGCGGGCGTGCGGCCCGCCGAGCACGGTCGGCACCCCCTGCTGACGGTAGTAGTTGCTGATGGCGTACGCCAGCAGGGAGGCCTGCGAGAAGGCGTTGATGAAGAGGAGGTCGAGGTCCTCCGGCACGCCGCCGGCGAGGAGCGCGGGGCCGGAGTAGTAGGCCATGTGCACCTCGTGCCCCTCCTCCTCGCACCAGACCCCGACCACCTGGGGCATGATGCTGGTGTTGTTGGGCCGCATGAGGCGGGAGTAGCCGTTGCGGGGCGGCTCCTTGCCGAGCAGGTCGATGATCCCGATGCGCATGCGGGCCTTCCCTTCCACGGGTCGCGGGCTCCGGCGGGTGTCGTTTCCCACACACCATAGGAACGACGGAGGGCGGGGGCAAGGAGAACGACGCCCCGAACCACGGCAGGGTCCGTTCGTCCCGCCCTCCCGTCGCCTCGCCCCGGGCGGCTGGCCCCGGAGCGCTCCGGCAGCGAGAATCCCCCATCCCGCGGCACCCATTCTACAGCCCCCACCAGCGGATCCCCATGCGAGCCTCATCCCCCGATCGACCTGGAATGACAGCGTGCCTCGCGCTGCTCGCGCTGGCGGCCGCGGCGCCGGCCGAGGGGCAGGCGTCGCGGGGTGCGCTGGAGCGCGGGACGTTCGCCGTCACCGGCGTGACGGTGGTGCCGATGACGGCGGAGACGGTCATCCGCGACGCCACCGTGCTGGTCCGCGACGGGCGCATCGCCGCGGTGGGACCGAGCGGCGACGTGCGCGTGCCGGCCGGGGCGCGCCGCATCGACGGGCGCGGGAAGTACCTCATCCCCGGCCTGGCGGACATGCACACCCACCTCTACGCCGACGACCCGGAGATGCCGGACTCCATCGCCCCCCACGAGCTGGGGGTGATGGTGGCGAACGGCCTCACCGCGGCGCGGCTGATGATCGGCACCCCGCAGCACCTGCAGCTCCGGCGCGACATCGCGGCCGGGCGCGTGCTGGGCCCGCAGCTGTGGGTGGCCAGCCCGCAGTTCGCCGGGCGCGAGTACGACAACGGGCGCGTGGTCGCCACCCCCGAGGCGGCGCGCGCGGCCGTGCGCGAGGTGGCCGAGGCGGGATACGACTTCGTCAAGCTGACGCTCTTCATCTCCCGCCCCGTCTACGACGCCATCGTGGACGAGGGCGCGCGCCGCGGCATCCGCATCATCGGCCACGTGGACCTGGAGGTGGGCGTGGCGCGCGCGCTGGAGGCGGGGCAGCAGATCGAGCACCTCGACGCCTACTTCGAGGAGATCCTCGCCGATTCGGCGCCGAGCCGCGCCTCCGTCTCGGGGGTGGGCGTGTTCTCGCTGCGCAACTGGGAGAGCCTGGACCACGTGGACGACCGCAAGCTCGCGCAGATCGCGGAGGCCACGGCGCGGGCGGGCGTCTGGTCCGTGCCCACGCTGATGGTGTTCAACCGCGCCTTCGCGCAGGGCGAGACGGACGAGGCGATCCGCGGCCGGCCGGACTGGACGCTGATGCCGCCCCGGCTCCGCGAGGGGTACTGGGGCGCGCGCACCCGCTACTGGGCCCCCGCGGCGGCGGCCACGCGCACGGAGGCGCGCCGCCGGCGCTACGTGGAGGTGCGCAACGGGCTGACGAAGGCCATCGCCGACGCGGGCGGGAAGATCATGGCCGGCTCCGACACGCCGGAGTGGTTCCACGCCTACGGCTTCGGGCTGCACCGCGAGCTGGAGACGATGGTGGAGGCGGGACTGACGCCGTACCAGGCGCTGGCGACCGCCACGCGCAACCCGGCCGAGTTCCTGGGCGCGATGGGGGAGTGGGGGACGATCGAGGCGGGGAAGCGCGCGGACCTGGTGCTCCTCTCCGCGAACCCGCTGGAGGACATCCGCAACACCGCGCGGATCGAGGCGGTGTCGCTGGGCGGCCGCTGGCTGGAGCGCCCCGCGCTGGAGGCGCTGGTGCGCGCCGCGGCCGAGCGGCTCGGCGCGCTGCCGGAGTAGCGCCCCTACACCAGCTCCACCGCGTCGCCCACGGCCACGCGGCCGGGGCGGGCCACGCGGGCGTACGTCCCCAGGTTCTGGTCCGCGTCGCGGACGATGGCGCGCAGCACCGAGGGGTCCTTGGGGAGCCCGTCCTGCGCGTGCGTCGTCATCCCGCAGCGCACCGTGGGGATCTCGCACCGCAGCGCCGCCTCGCCCAGGCGCACCGTCCGCCCGCTCCACTCCGCCTCCACCAGTCCCTCGACCCCCACCTCCGCCTCGACCAGGAAGTTGGGGCGGAAGCGCCGCGCGTCCCAGGCGGCCGCGGGGTGGAGGCGCGCCATGGCCGCCAGCGAGGCCGTGGTGAGCAGGTGGACGGGATACGCGTCGAAGTAGGTGCCCGGCGGCGAGGTGTACTCGAACAGCTCGGGGGGGAGAATGCCGAAGTCTGGGAGCGGCTCTTCCGGCTCGCGGCCGAGCAGCTCGCGCAGGCGCGGCTCCAGCCGGCCGAGCTTGATGAAGAGGGGGATGAGGGGGCGCAGCGCCCGCACCTGCCCCAGCCGCACCAGCAGCGCGGGCGCCAGCGGCACGCGCCGGTAGTGCTGGCGGTCGGCGGCGGGCTGCAGCGGCCAGAGCGAGACGCGCGACCCCACCAGCGCGGAGAGCCGCGCGTCCACCTCGGGGTCGTCGCTGGCGGTGCGGCTGCCGTCGGGGAGGGTGATGTCGACCGGCGGCACGCCGCGCCCGTCCGGCTCGCGGCGGTAGCGCGCGGCGCACTGCATGAGCGCGGGCCACTTCTTGGCGCCGCGGATCTCGCCCGCCTCGTCGTCGCGCAGCGCCCACCCCCGGTCGCCGGGGATGCCCAGCGGGCCGAGGGCCGCGCCGGCGAGCCGCTCGCCCGCCATCGACTTCACCGGGAAGCGCCAGATCTCGCGGACGCGCCCGATCCTCATCTCCCCGTTCTCCATCCCTCAAGCTACGCCGGACCGTCGGCGGGCGACAAGCCGAGGCGCCGCGCCGGGCGTGCAACTTGCCGCGCTCGCGCGCCATGACCAACGGCTTCACGCTGCTGAGCGGGACCGCCAACCCGCCCCTGGCCGAGGCGCTGGCGCGCGCGCTGGGGGTGGAGCTCGGCGCGTGCCGGGTGCGGCGCTTCCCGGACGGCGAGCTCTCGGTGGAGCTGCTGGACTCGGTGCGCGGCCGCGACGTGCTGGTGGTGCAGCCCACCTGCCCGCCGGTGAACGACCACCTGGTGGAGCTGCTGGCCTTCGCCGACGTGTGCCGGCGCTCGTCCGCGAAGAGCGTGACGGCGGTGGTGCCCTACTTCGGCTACGCGCGCGCGGACAAGCGCAACAACCTGCGCCAGCCGATCACCGCCAGCATGGTGGCCTCGGTGCTCCAGGCGGCGGGGGTGGACCACGTGCTGACCATGGACCTGCACACGCCGCAGCTGGAGGGCTTCTTCCACGTCCCCGTCGACACGCTGACCGCCGTTCCCGCGCTCTGCGAGGCGCTGCGCGGCCCGCTGCCGGGCGACGCGACGGTGGTCTCGCCCGACGCGGGGCGGGTGCCGCTCGCCACCGAGTACGCGCGGCTGCTGGGGCTGCCGCTGGCGGTGCTGCACAAGCGGCGCGCCAGCGGCACGGAGACGGAGGTGACGCACCTGGTGGGCGAGGTGGCGGGGCGGACCTGCCTGCTGATCGACGACATGATCTCCACCGGCGGCACGCTGGTGAAGAGCATGGAGGCGCTGCGCGGGGCGGGGGCGCGCGACTTCGTCATCGCGGCCACGCACGGGCTGCTGCTGGAGGACGCGCTGCCGCGGCTGCGCGCGGCGGGGGCGCGCGAGGTGTTCGTGACGGACACGGTGCCGCACCCCGGCGCGGCGGACGGGCTGCACGTGGTGTCGGTGGCGCCGGTGCTGGCGCAGGCCGTCCGCAAGCTGGTGCCCGAGGCGTGACGGGCGTCAGTGGCTCCCGGGGCGCAGCTCCCCCGCGTCCACCGACAGCGCGAGGTGGTTCTCGCGCGGCGGGAGCGGGCAGGTGGCGAAGGCGGTGAAGGCGCACGGCGGGTTGTACGCCTGGTTGAAGTCCAGCAGCACGCGCCCGTGCTCGTCCGCCGGCTCCGCGTACAGGTAGCGCCCCGCCGGGTAGGTCTGCGTGGCGCTGGTGGAGTCCTTGAACATCACGAAGAGCCGCGGGCTGTCGCCCTCCAGCACCGGGCGCAGGGTGTACGGGCGGCCGCCCACCTCGAACTCGATGAGGCCGGGCGCGGGCTGCCGCTCCACCATCCCCAGGATGTTGAGGATCTCGATGGAGTCGCCCGGCGCGCCGGGGCGGAAGCGTGCGCGGATGCGCCAGGCGGTGTCCACCGGGAAGTAGTGGAGCTCCGCGAACGCCGCGCGATCGGGGTGCGCACTGTCCTTGACGCGCAGCGCCAGCCGGTCGCCGCGGCGGATGACGCGCAGGGTGAGCGAGCCGTGCGCGAGCACCGTCGGCTCGGGGTCGGCGTCGGTGTGCAGGCGGAGGGACCGGACG
>DASUNK010000603.1:0-7217 GCA_036277195.1 Longimicrobiaceae bacterium
ACCACCTCCCCGTCGCGGCGCACGGGCGAGGAGGCGTACATCACCGGGAGCGGCGTGCCGTCGCGGCGCCAGAGCACGTCCTCCTCCACCCGCACGCTCCGGCCGGCGCGCGCGGCCCGCGAGATCGGGCACTCGGCCTTGGGATAGGGAGTGCCGTCGGGGCGCGAGTGGTGGAAGAGGTCGTGTGCGTCGCGGCCCGCCATCTCCTCCGGCGCGTAGCCGAGCAGCTCCGCCGCGGCGCGGTTCACGTAGAGGCAGCGGCCCGCGGGGTCGATGGTGTAGATGCCGTCGGAGCTGGCGTCCAGCGCCTCGGTGCCGCGCCGCCCCGCATCGAGCGCCAGCCGCAGCTCGATCTCGCGCTGCGCCGAGGCGGCCAGCTCGACGAGCGCCTCCACCTCCGTGTCCGTCCACGCGCGGGGGCGGCCGTCGATGACGCAGAGCGAGCCGATCGCCTGCCCCTCCACCACGATCGGCACCCCCACGTACGCGGCCACTCCCAGCGACTCCACGGTGGGCACCTCGCGGAAGACCGGGTCGGCGCGGGTGTCGGGGATCACCAGCGGCCGCTCGGGCGTGGCCCAGGCCACGGTGAAGTGGCAGAAGGTGGGGCCGGCCAGCTCGCGCGCGGAGGCCAGCGGCTCGCCGAAGCCGCACGCCGCCTTGTAGAAGTCGCGGTTCTCGTCCACCAGCGAGAGGAAGGCGGCGGGCACCCCCAGCAGCTTCACCGCCAGCCGGGTGAGCCGGTCGAAGGGAGGCTCGGCGGCGCTGTCGAGGAGCCCGGTGGCGCGGAGGACGGCCAGGCGGGCGGGGTCGCGCACCGCCTCGGAAGGGTCCGGCGGCGCCGCGGCGGGGGATCGGTCCGCGTCGGGCGATGTGGTCATGCGCGCACGGTGCTGCGGGGGGTGAAGGTCCGCCGCGGGTACAGGCAAGAACCGGGCGCCGCGGACGCGCGGAGCCCGGGAGCACAGTCCTTGCACCGCAGTGCGGGCGAGCGGCAGGATCCCAGAATCACCCCACCAGCGAGGGCGGCATCCATGGCACGTGAGACCGGCACCGTGGCGCGGTTCATGGACGACAAGGGCTTCGGCTTCATTCAGCCGGACAGCGGCGGCAAGGACGTGTTCGTGCACCACTCGGCCATCGGCGGCAGCGGCTTCAAGTCGCTCGCGCAGGGGCAGCGGGTGGAGTTCGACCTGGTCCAGGACCCGAAGGGGCCGCGCGCCGAGAACGTCTCGGTCCTGAACGAGTAGCCGGGCCGAAAAAAGGCCGGCCGGCACTCGCGCGGGGTGGCGGTGCCGGCGTCCGGTCGGTGCATCTCTCCCGTGTCGGCGCGCCGGCAGCGGGGGTTACGTGTGCCCGTCCCTTACGACGGGAGGTCTGGTGGGGTCGTTTCCGGATCGAGCAGCGCATCGTCACCGCGTTCCGCCATCTGCCGGAAAGCAGCCTCCCATCCATCCCTCGGATGCGCGTCCTTCGTCTCAGGCTCGGTTTCCCCGCCTGACTCAGGCGCTGGATGTTCTTGTCTTCTCGTCGCTTCCATGATTTTCTCCCTCACGACGCGCGTGCCGGCATCGGCCTCAGCGGAGCCAGTCGATCGATTGCCCGTGCGGACCCGTCACCGCGACGGGCTCGCCATCGACCGCGAGCAGGAAGCGATCCTCGGGCGGCTCCCGGCACAATTTCGCCGCGATCTCCGGAAGCACCCCGGGCGATTCGTTGCTGATCCAGACGGCGCCGAGCTCCGCCACCCGCCGCGCGAACCGCCGCCGATCCTCCTCCGCCACGTAGAGCAGCACGGCGGAGTGGAAGATCACCAGCGTCGCGTCGGGCGGTGCCGCGGCCGCGAGCGCGCCGAGGTCGTCGACGAGATCGCCCCGGACCACCGCGGGCGGATCCTCCCGGGCGATCCGCATCGCCATCCGTAGCCGCCCGGCGCGCGCCTCCTGGCCCGGCCATACCAGCGTCTCCAGCCATGCCGCCGCTTCCGGGTCGGCGAGGTCGACCGGGCTCAGGTCGATCCCGGCGCGCCAGACGACCCGCGGCATCTCGCCGGGGATCGGCGTGGCATCGCTGGCGCGGCATGGAAAGACGGGAGGCGGAAGCGCGCCCGGGGAGCGCGGCTCCAGGCGTGCCCTGCCGTAGTCGTACGCGTAGCGGTCCGGCAGCAGGCACAGCCCGGCGGACGCGCCCACCTCGAGCAGCGCGAGCGGCTGCGGAAGCCGGGCGAGGACGGGGAGCAGCGTGGCGCAGCGGCCCGGCTCGTTCGTCTGCGTGCTCCGCGCGAGGATCAGCCGGCGGATCGGCTCCGCGTGCGCCGCGATCAGCCGCGACAGGTGCCGCGCGTCCTCGGGCGTTCCGCACAGGTGCCGCACCGCCGCGAAGACGAGGTTCGGCTGCTGCTTCGCGTCGGGGAGAGACGAGACGAAGCGCAGGATCGCCTCCGACCTGGCCACCTCCCGCGCCAGCTCCTCGTACAGCGGCGAGGCGCCCTTCGCCTCGTGCTCCGCGAAGTCGAGGTACCGGGCACGCAGCCGCGCGAACGGTCGCGATTGCCCGCCTACGGATTCTCCGGCCACTGGCCGTCGAAGGCGACGACCCGCGCGAAGGCCGCCTCGCCGCCCTGGAACTTCCACGGGAAGCAGCCGATGATCAGCCGCCGGTTCTGGATCTCCGGCGCCGTGATCTCGCCTCCCAGGTTCTCGATGTGCATGCAGTTGTGGATGAACAGCTTGTTGTGCGTCAGCTGGTAGTCCTCGTCCGGAAAGAGCCGCGCCACCGCCTCGGGACCCCCGAACTTCGCCTCCGCCTTCGCCCGCACCCGGTCGCAGTGGCCGTGCATCCCCTTCCCCAGGAAGCGGCCGATCGGCAGGTCCATCGGGTGGTCGGTGGAGACGGCGTCCACCCCCCAGATGTGCACCTCCTTCTCGCGCAGCCAGGGCACCAGGTCCGGGTGCGCGCCGGGGTGCAGGTGGATGTACTTCTCCTCGTCGGCCTCGTCGCCCCACTGCGCGTAGCGGTGCCAGCCGGTGTGCAAGATCACCCGGTCGCCCTTCCGCACCTCGACCCGGTCCTCGATCATCCTGGGCGTGTAGAGCGCCAGCTCGTCCATCTCGTCGGTGAGGTCCACCACCACCCCGGGGCCGCACAGCCAGTCGAGGGGGATCTGGTCGATGGTCATCCCCTTCGTGACGAAGTGGCGCGGCGCGTCGAGGTGCGTCCCCATGTGGTTCGAGGTCATGATGTACTGCGCGTTGACGCCGTGCTCGGCCTTGCGCTTGATGTATTTCACCTCGAAGGGCGGGTAGTACGGCCAGAACGGGGCCTGCTCGTTCAGCGGCTGCGACAGGTCGTACATTCTCATCGGGCCTCGCGGGGTCGTTGCGGGTGATTTCAGGATCGGCGCGCGGCCGCCGCCCGCGCGAAGGCGCGCGGCAGCACCCGCCGCACCAGCACCTCGGCCAGCCGCCGCCGGTACGCCGGCGAGGCGTGGACGTCGCTCGGGGGCTCGAGCGCCCGCGCCGCCGCCTCGGCCGCGGCGCGGACCGCTTCGTCGGACGGGGACTGGCCGACCAGCAGGTCCGCGGCGCCGCGCGCCAGCACCGGGCCGTCGCCCACGCCCAGGAAGGCGAGCCGCGCGCGGGTGCAGCGCCCGGCATCGTCCACCCCCACGCTGGCGGCCAGCCCGGCCAGCGCGAAGTCGCCGTGGCGGCGCGAGATCTCGCCGAACGCCCAGCCGCCGCCGGGCTCCGGGGCGGGGAGCTCCAGCTCCAGCAGCATCTCCTCCGGCTCCAGCACCGTGGAGAAGAGCCCGGTGAAGAAGCTCTCCGCCTCCACCACCCGCCCGCCGTTCGGGCCCTGGAGGTGGAGGCGGGCGCCGAGCGCCACCATCACCGCCGGGAGCTCCGCGGCCGGGTCGGCGTGCGCGACGCTCCCGCCCACGGTGCCGCGGTTGCGGATCTGCGGGTGGGCCACGTGCGGCAGCGCCTCGGCCACCAGCGGCGCCAGGCGGGCCACCGCCTCGCTCCGCTCCGCCGCGGCCTGGCGGGCCATGGCGCCGATGCGCAGCCCGCCGCCGCGCTCGGCCAGGTAGTCCAGCCCCGGGACGCGGTTCAGGTCCACCAGCACCGCCGGCTGCGCCAGGCGGAAGTTCATCGCCGGCACCAGGCTCTGCCCGCCGGCCAGCAGCTTGGCGTCGTAGCCGTGCGCGGCGAGGAGCGCCAGCGCCTCGTCCACGCTCTCCGGGCGGTGGTACTCGAAGGGGGCGGGCTTCACGATTCCCCCCGCCGCTCCGCCTCGCCCAGCAGCTCGAAGAGGCGGTTGGGGCTCAGCGGGATCTCGCGGATCTCCAGCGCCAGCTCCGGGAGCGCGTCCTCCAGCGCCTGCGCGAAGGCGGCGCCGGTGGGGATGCACCCCGCCTCGCCCACGCCCTTGATCCCCAGCGGGTTCATCGGCGCGGGGGTCTCCAGGTGCGCCATCTCCACCCGCGGCACGTCGAGCGCGGTGGGGAGGAGGTAGTCCGCGAAGGAGGCGTTCAGCAGCTGACCGTTCTCGTCGTAGTGCAGCTGCTCGTAGAAGGCGTTGCCGATGCCGTGCGCCACGCCCCCCTGCACCTGCCCCTCCACGATGACGGGGTTGATCAGCTTCCCGCAGTCGTGCACCACCACGTAGCGCAGCAGCTTCGCCATCGCCGTCTCGGGGTCCACCTCCACCACCACGGCGTGCACCCCGCTGGCGGTGCTCCCCTTGTCGGGGCCGAAGTAGGCGGTAGCCTCCAGCCCCGGCTCGCTCCCCGGGGCCACGGCCCCGCGCAGGGGGTTGGCCAGGAGCGACAGCTCGCCGAGGCCCATCCCGCGCTCCGGCGCGCCGCGCGGCCGCACCCGCCCGCCCGCGAGCTCCACCTCGTCCTCGGCCACGCCGAAGACGCGCCCGGCCACGGCGAGCACCTTGGCGCGCACCGCGGCCGCGGCGGCGAAGCAGGCGCTCCCCGCCACCACCGCGCCGCGGCTGGCGAAGGTCCCCGTCCCCCAGCCGAACTCGCGGGTGTCGCCCGTCACCACGCTCACCTCTTCCACGTCCACGTCCAGCGCGTCGGCCACGATCTGCGCGAACGCGGTGTAGTGCCCCTGCCCCTGCGTGCCCAGGCCCGTGGCCACGCGCACGCGGCCGCTCGGCTCCACCGTCACCCGCGCCCCCTCGTAGGGGCCGATCCCCGTCCCCTCCACGTACGAGACCACGCCGATCCCCAGCCGCCGCCCCTCCTCGCGGCGGGCGCGCTCCCGCTCCGCGGGGAAGGCGTCCCAGCCGATCATCTCCAGCGCCTTCTCCAGCGCCGGGAGGTAGTTGCCGCTGTCGTACCAGAGGGGGGCGAAGTCCTGGAAGAGGATCTTCCACTGGTGGGGGAAGTCGTCGTGGCGGATGTAGTTGCGCCGGCGGATCTCCACGGGGGTGAGCCCCAGCTCGCGGGCGGCGATGTCGAGCAGCCGCTCCATCACGAACACCCCGTGCTGCCGCCCGGCGCCGCGCACGGGGGTGACGATGGTGCGGTTGGTGAAGACCGCGCGGAACTCGCTGTCGTAGTTGGGGACGTCGTACGGGCCCAGCAGGGTGCACTGGCTGTTGATGGGGATGGTGAGCCCGTACGGGGCGTACGCCCCGGTGTCGTGCAGGAAACGGTCGTAGATGCCGAGGATGCGCCCGTCGCGGTCGAAGGCGGCCTCGGCGTCGTGGATCTGGGAGCGCTCCTGCGTGGTGGCGTAGAAGTTCTCCTGGCGGTCCTCGGTCCACTTCACCGGGCGCCCCAGCCGGATGGCGGCCCAGGGGACGAGCACCTCCTCCGGGTAGAACATCATGATCTTGGGGCCGAAGCCGCCGCCCACGAAGGGGGCCACCACGCGCACCTGGCTCTCCAGCAGCCCCAGCATGCGGGCGAGCCCGTTGCGGATGGGGATCGGGGCCTGGGTGGTGTCCCAGATGGTCAGCTCCTCGGCGCGCGCGTCCCAGCGGGCGGCCACGGCGCGGTTCTCCAGCGCCGCCCCGGCGCCGCGGTCGTAGTGGAAGCGGCGCGAGACCACCAGGTGGGCCTCCGCCTTCGCGGCGTGGTAGTCGCCGTGCTGCTGGGGGACGAAGGCCGCCAGGTTGGTGCCCAGCTGCTCGTGCAGGAGCGGGGCGTCCGGCGCCAGCGCCGCCTCCAGGCCGACGACGGCGTCCAGCGGCTCGTAGTCCACCCAGACGTCGCCCAGGGCGTCCTCGGCCAGGTAGCGGCTCTCGGCCACCACCATCACCACCGGCTCGCCGGCGTGGCGCACCTTGTCCTTCGCCAGCGGCACCTGCGTGACGGGGTGGAAGACGAGCCCCTCCACGGGAGGCGGGGGCACCAGCAGCGGTCCCGGCTGCCAGTATTCGCCCAGGTCCTCGGCGGTGTAGACGGCCGCCACGCCGGGGCGCGCCCGGGCGGCGGAGACGTCGATCCCCCGGATGCGGGCGTGGGCGTGGTCGCTGCGCAGGAAGGCGACGTGGAGCATCCCCTCGAGGCTCACGTCGTCCACGAAGAGGGCGCGCCCGGTGAGGAGCCGCCGGTCCTCGTTGCGCCGGACCCCCTTGCCGACGTAGCCGCGGCTCATGCGCGCTCCGCCGCCAGGCGCACGGCCTCGACGATGTTCTGGTAGCCGGTGCAGCGGCAGAGGTTGCCGGAGAGCGCCTCGCGGATCTCCTCCTCGCCCGGGTCCGGGTGGTCGCGGAGGAAGGGGACCAGGGTCATCAGGAACCCCGGGGTGCAGAAGCCGCACTGCAGGGCGTGGGTGTCGCGGAAGGCCTGCTGCAGCGGGTGCAGCTCGCCGCCGGCGGGGGCCAGCCCCTCGACGGTGGTGAGCTGGTGCCCGTCCGCCTGCACCGCGAAGACCAGGCAGGAGCGCACGGCCTCGCCGTCGAGGAGCACGGTGCAGGCGCCGCAGACGCCGTGCTCGCATCCCACGTGCGTGCCGGTGAGCCCCAGGTGGTGGCGGAGGAAGTCGCTGAGGAGGAGGCGGGGCTCCACCGCGCGGCGGTGGGTCTCGCCGTTGACGCCGAGGGTGATCTCCACGGGTGCGGTCACGCGCGTTTCCGCCGGGGGGAAGGAAACGAGGCCCCGCTGCGGCCGCGCTCGGGGCGGGTGCGGCTGCGGATGCGGGGCTGGAATCGTGACAAACAGATAGGACGGCGATGCGGCCGGGGCAAGTAGG
>DASUNK010000604.1:0-3272 GCA_036277195.1 Longimicrobiaceae bacterium
GGGGCGGGGCCGATCGGGGTGGAGATGGGGCTGGTGTTCGCCCGCCTGGGAGCGCGGGTGACGCTGGTGGGCTCCGCGCCCCGGGTGCTGGAGCGCGAGGACCCCGAGATCGCCGCCGTGCTCGCCGCCGCGCTGGAGCGCGAGGGGATCGGCCTGCGCCTGGGCGCGCGGGCCACGGCGGTGCGGGTGGAGGACGGGCTCAAGGTGGTCACCGTGGACGGCGAGGAGCTGCGCGCGGAGGAGCTCTTCGTGGCCACCGGGCGCCGCCCCACGGTCGAGGGGCTGGAGCTGGAGCGGGCCGGGGTGTCGCTGGACGAGCGAGGGAAGGGGATCGCCGTCGACGGCTCGCTGCGCGCGGCGGCGAGCGTGTGGGCCGCGGGCGACGTGGTGGGCCCCTACCGCTTCACCCACGTGGCCGACTACCAGGCCCGCATCGCCGCGCCCAACGCCCTCTTCCCCCTGCGCCGCAAGGCCGACTACCGGGTGGTGCCCTGGTGCACCTACAGCGAGCCCGAGGTGGCGCGCGTGGGGCTCACCGAGGCGGAGGCGCGCGCGCGCTGGGGGAGCCGGGCGGGGGTGCACCGCTACGACCACCACTCGCTCGACCGCGCCGTCTGCGACGGCGAGCCGGACGGGCTCACCAAGCTGGTGACCGACCCCCGCGGGCGGCTGGTGGGCGCGCACCTCGTGGCCCCGCGGGCGGGCGAGACCATCCACGAGGCGGTGCTCGCCATCCGCCACCGGCTCAAGCTCTCGGACCTCTCGGGGATGATCCACGTCTACCCCACCTACCCCGAGTCGCTCAAGCGCGGGGCGGACGCCTACCTGCGCGAGAAGTACTCGGGCGGCATCGCGCGGAAGGTGGCGGACCTGGCGGTGAGGTGGCTGGTGTAAACGATTGTGGGAACGCGATTTGCAACGGGTGCATCCCGGCCGCCGCGGGCGCGGCGGAGCGGGAACCGGAACCGGAGGGATCGCATGGACCGCAGCCAGGACGACATGGCCAACCCGGGCAGGACGGAGCGCAACCTCGACGAGACGCCGATGGAGCGCGAAGACCTGCAGCGCGAGGGCGGCACCGAGCGCGAGGGGATGCAGGGCGCCGGCCGCACGGAGCGCGAAGGCCTCCAGGGCGGTCGCAACCTGGAGCGCGAGAACCTGGAAGAGGGCCAGGGGATGGAGCGCGAAGGGCTCCAGGACGAAGGAGGCCTGGAGCGCGAGAGCGGCCTGAACGGCGGCCGGAACCGCGACTGGTAGACACGCCACGGGCTCCCCCACGCGGGGGAGCCCGACTCACGGTTCGCTCAGGCCACCGCGCTCCAGAGCGCCCGCACCAGCAGGAACGCCACCCAGGCCAGCCCCGCCAGCCCCAGCACCACCACCGCCACCACCGCGAGCACCACCGCCCGGCTGGACCGCCGCGCCGGCCCGGGCGCGTCGAGCGCGGCGTGCATCAGCGCCACGTTGCGGGCGTTCGCCTTCCAGGCGGCGTCGAACAGGTCGCCGAGGACGGGGATCGCGCCCACCAGCGCCTCCACCCCCACGTTCAGCAGCATCCGCAGCAGCACCGCGAACGGCACCCCCAGCCGCGCCGCCTGCACCAGGATCACCCCGGAGAGCGCCGTCCCCGCCAGGTCGCCCACGCCGGGGACCAGGCCGATCAGCGCGTCGATCCCGATCCGCCGCCCCGTTCCGGGAATCGGGATCGAGTTGTCCAGCAGGTACGCCAGCCAGTCCATCCGCCCCGCCGCGCCGCCCTCGCGCCGCGCCACGGGCCGCGTGCCGTCGCTCATCTCACCCTCCCCATGGTCCGCCGTCCGGCCGCCCCACGCCGGCAAGGGGCGTGCGAGGAGGCCGAAGGGGCCGCAACGGGCCACTCCCACCGCGCTCGCCGAGGGGCCGGCGTGCAGGTGCGGACATCGCGTGGAAGCCTGATAAACCTTGGGTTGCAGAAGCACCGGCGGGCGTGCGCGCGTTGACTCTCTTTGCGCACCCCGCTAATCTCAGGAATCCTTTTTCGACTTCTGCGGTGTCGTTCCCACCCGGAGCCCACGCAGGCCGCGCTTCCCCCCGCTTCCGTTCCCGGGCCAGTGCGTCGGAGAGTGCCGTGAACAAGGTCCCGCCCCCGTTCATGGGCGACTTCTCGGACGAGGACCTGCGCTGGGTCCAGGCGAACGGCATCCAGCGCAGCGTCCCGGCGGGAGAGGCGATCATCCGGGAGGGAGAGCCGCTGGAGGAGCTGTTCGTCATCCTGCGCGGCTCCTTCCGGGTGGCGTCGGACCGGCTGGCGGTGCCGGCGGGAGAGCCGCTGGGAGTGGGGGAGATCGCGGGCGAGGTCTCCTACCTGAGCAACCGGCTCCCGCTGGCCACCGTCACCGCGCAGGTGGACTCGGTGGTGCTCTGCATCGCCCGGCGGAAGCTGGACCGCAAGATCGCCGAGGACGCGGGGTTCGCCGCGCGCTTCCGCAAGGTGGTGTCGGAGTTCGCCGCGGACCGCGCAACGGCCGCGCCGGTGAGCGAGGACGAGCTCGGCAACCTGCGCGTCTACGAGCTGATCGAGAAGATGCTCGGCGGCGAGTTCCCCCCCGGGCCGCCGCCCTCCTCCCCGCCGCCGCGCCGCCGCGATCCCGGCTGAGCGGCGCGCCCTCACGGCAGCGGAACGAGGAGCGAGGCGGTGACCTCGCCGCCGCCGTTCTCCAGCACCAGCGTGGGGCGCCGCACCGCCGCCGGCGCTCCGTCCGCCCCGCACACCACCGCCCCGCCGCGGGGAATCCCCAGTCCCCGCGCCCCTTCTCCCCGGTCCGCCACCACCCGACGCAGCTCGCGCCAGCCGTCCGCCTCCTTCCAGAAGAGGAGGCCGCTGTCGGCGAGGAGGTAGAGGGGCCGCGGGGCGCGGCCCGGCACGCTCACTTCAGCACGTTCAGGGCGAAGGTGATGATGATGCCGTTGGTGAAGTCCACGAAGAAGGCGCCCACCATCGGCACCACCAGGAAGGCGCGCGGCGCGGGGCCGTAGCGCTCCACCAGCGAGCGCATGTTGGCCATGGCGTTGGCCGTGGTCCCCAGCATGAAGCCGGCGAAGCCGCCGCTCATCACCGCCGAGTCGTAGTCGCGCCCCATCAGGCGGAACATCGGCCAGAAGCAGGCGAGGGCGATCATCACCACCTGGGCGACCAGGATCACCAGCATGGGGAGCGCCAGCCCGGCGATCTCCCAGAGCTTGAGCGTCATCAGCGCCAGCACGATGAAGAGGGCCAGCGCGGCGTTCCCCAG
>DASUNK010000605.1:0-6624 GCA_036277195.1 Longimicrobiaceae bacterium
GGGGGAGGATGGCGTACGGCCGGGCTCGGGACGGCACGGTTCCTTTCCTTCGCGGAACGTCGGTCGGGCTGCGGGGTGCATGCAAGGTAGTGCCGCGGCCGGAGCGAACGCAAAAATCGGCCTTGCTTGACGCGCGCGGACCCCCGCACGATTCTATACCCCCATGCGCAAGCTCCTCATCGTCGTGGGCGTGCTCCTCGCGGCACACCTGGGCCTCCTCTTCGTGCGCCCCACCGGCGCCTCCTCCGCCCCCGCCGCCGACGCCATCGACGTCGGCATCGTCTTCGACGTGGGCGGCCGCGGCGACAAGTCCTTCAACGACGGCGCCTACCTGGGCGCGCAGCGCGCCGCCCGGGCGCTCGGCGCCAACGTGCGCCTGGTGGAGCCGGGCGAGGGCTCGGACCGCGAGGCCGGCCTCCGCCTCCTCGCCGCGCAGGGGATGGACCTGGTGGTGGGGGTGGGCTTCATCTTCACCGACGACCTCACCGCCCTGGCCGAGGAGTACCCGAACGTCAACTTCGCCGGGGTGGACTACGCGCTGAAGACCGACGACGCGGGGAACGTGGTGCCCCCGCCCGCCAACCTGGCCGCGCTCAAGTTCCGCGAGGAGCAGGGCTCCTTCCTGGTGGGCGCCATCGCCGCGCTGGTCAGCAAGACCCGCGAGGTGGGGTTCGTGGGCGGGATGGACATCCCCCTCATCCACAAGTTCGAGGCGGGGTACCGCGCGGGCGTCCGCCACGTCTGCCCGGACTGCCGCATCGTGGCCCAGTACGCCGGCGCCACCCCCGAGGCCTTCCGCAACCCCGGGAAGGGGAAGGAGCTGGGGCTCAGCCAGTACCAGTCCGGGGTGGACGTGATCTTCCACGCCTCCGGCTCCACCGGGCTGGGGGTGTTCGAGGCCGCGCGCGCCACCGGGAAGCTGGCCATCGGGGTGGACGCGGACCAGTACTCCGAGGCCCCCGGCTACGTGCTCACTTCCATGGTGAAGGGGGTGGACAACGCCGTCTTCGACGCCGTGCGCCGCGTGCAGGCGGGCACCTTCCGGGGCGGCGTCTACGAGTTCGGCCTGGCCGAGGGCGGCGTCCGCTACGTCTACGACCAGAACAACCGCGCGCTCATCCCCGACGCCGTCCGCCAGCGGGTGGAGCGGCTGCGCGAAGAGGTCATCGCCGGGAAGATCCAGGTGCCCACCACCCGCTGAGGCGCGCGCGGCCGGCGCCCTTCTCCCTCACCCCCACCCACCACCCCGTGCCCCCCGACCCGACCCCACCCGACGCCCCCGCCGCCGTGGTCCGCATGCGCGGCGTGCACAAGCGCTTCGGGCCCGTGCACGCCAACCGCGGGGCGGAGCTGGAGGTGGCCGCCGGCGAGATCCACGCCCTGGTGGGCGAGAACGGCGCCGGCAAGTCCACCCTGATGCGCATCCTGAGCGGGATGTACGCCCCCGACGAGGGAACGGTGGAGGTGTTCGGGAAGGACGTCACCGGGTGGAGCACCGCCGAGGCGATCGCGGCGGGGGTGGGGATGGTGCACCAGCACTTCATGCTCGTCCCCACGCTGACGGTGGCCGAGAACCTGGTGCTGGGGAACGAGCCCACCCGCGGCGGCCGGCTGGACCGCGAGCGCGCCCGCCGCGAGGTGGCGGCGCTCTCCGAGCGCACCGGGCTGGCGGTGCACCCGGACCACCCGGTGTCGCGCCTCTCGGTGGGCGAGGCGCAGCGGGTGGAGATCCTGAAGGCGCTCCACCGCGGCGCCCGGGTGCTGGTGCTCGACGAGCCCACCGCCGTCCTCTCCCCCCCCGAGGTGGCCGAGCTCTGGAACGTCCTCCGCCGGCTGCGCGGCGAGGGCGCCACCGTGATCCTCATCACCCACCGCCTCGACGAGGTGATGGCGGTGACGGACACCATCACGGTGATGCGCGCCGGGGCCACCGTCACCCGCATCCGCACCGCCGGCACCTCGCCGGCCGAGATCGCCCGCGCCATGGTGGGGCGCGAGGTGTCGCTGGCCACGCTGGAGGGGGGCGAGCGCGAGGGCTCCCCCGCCTCGCCGGCCGCCGGGGCCCCCGTGCTGGAGGTGCGCGACCTGGTGGTGGCCGCCCCCGGGCGCCCGCGCGCCGTGGACGGGGTGAGCTTCACCGTGGCGGCGGGCGAGGTGCTGGGGATCGCGGGGGTGGAGGGGAACGGGCAGACGGAGCTGATCGAGGCCATCGCCGGGCTGGCGGCGGTCGAGTCGGGCGACGTCGTGCTGGGGGGACGGGAGATCCACGCCCTCCCCGTGCGCGCGCGGGGCGAGGCGGGGCTCTCGCACATCCCCGAGGACCGGCACCGGCGCGGGCTGCTGCTGGAGTACACGGTGGCCGACAACCTGGTGCTGGGGCAGCAGCATCGCTTCAGCCGCGGCGCGGCGCTGGACCGGGGGCGCATCGAGCGCAACGCCGGCGAGCAGGTGCGGGCCTACGACGTGCGCCCGCCCGACCCCTCGCTCCCGGCGCGGGCCCTCTCCGGCGGCAACCAGCAGAAGGTGGTGGTGGCGCGCGAGATGGGGCGCGACTTCCGCCTCCTGCTGGCGGCGCAGCCCACCCGCGGGGTGGACGTGGGGGCGGTGGAGATGATCCACGACCAGCTGCGCCAGGCCCGCGCCGCGGGGAAGGCGATCCTGCTGGTCTCGGCCGAGCTGAACGAGGTGCTGGCGCTGGCGGACCGGGTGGCGGTGATGTACGCGGGCCGCTTCGCGGTGGTGATGCCGGCCGCCGAGGCCAGCGAGGAGGTGCTGGGGCCGTACATGACCGGCGCGGCCGGCCGGGAGACCGCCACGGAGGAGGAGCGCTCGTGAGCACGCTATCCCCCCCCGCGCCCCGCTCCGCCGCGGCGGTCCGCCGCCGGCAGCGGCTGGAGGAGGCGCTCCTCCCCCCGCTGGTGGCGGTGCTGGCCGCGGTGGTGGTGGGCGACCTGCTGATCCTGGCCTTCGGCCAGTCGCCGGCGGACGTGTACGGGCTGCTGCTGGAGGGCACCTGGGGGAACGCCTACGGCTTCGGGCAGGTGCTCTACAAGGCCACCACGCTGGCCTTCACCGGGCTGGCGGTGGCGCTGGCGCTGCGCGCCGGGCTCTTCAACATCGGCGCGGAGGGGCAGCTGGCGGCGGGCGGCTTCGTGGCCGCCGGGGTGGGGCTCCTCCTCCCGGCCGGCACGCCGGGGGTGCTGGCCGTGCCGCTCCTCCTGCTGGCCGCGGCGCTGGGCGGGGGCGTGGTGGGGGCCGTCCCGGGGGCGCTCAAGGCGCGCTTCGGGGCGCACGAGGTGATCGTCACCATCATGCTCAACTTCATCGTGCTGGCGCTGCTCAACTACATCGTGGCGGCGCACCTGCACGTCCCCGAGACGCTGCACACCCCCGAGATCCGCGCCGGCGCCGTCCCCCGGCTGGCGGAGGCGTTCGCGAGCTTCCACGGCTCGGCGGCCAACTGGACGCTGGTGGTGGCGCTCCTCTGCGCCGCGGCGGTCTGGTGGTACCTCTTCCGCACCCGGCGCGGGTACGAGCTGCGGGCGGTGGGGCTGCAGCCGGACGCGGCCGAGTACGGCGGGGTGAACGTGGGCGGCGTCTGGTTCCGCGCCATGGCCGTCTCCGGCGCCATCGCCGGGCTGGGCGGGGTCAACTACGTGCTCGGCTACAAGCACTACTACGAGGACGGCTTCGCCGGGGGCGCCGGCTTCCTGGGGATCGCGGTGGCGCTGGTGGGGCGCAACGACCCGCTGGGCGTGGTGCTGGCGGCGCTCTTCTTCGCCACCCTCTCGCAGGGCGGGCTGGCCATCAACGCGGTGGTGCCCAAGCAGATGGTGGAAGTGCTGCAGGGGGTGGTGATCCTGGCCGTGGCCGTCTCGGTCCCCGAGGTGCGGCGCCTCCTCCAGCAGCGGAGGGCCCGCGCATGACCCTCCTCGCCTTCCTCCTCCAGACGGTGCGCATCGCCATCCCCTACCTCTTCGCCGCCTCGGGCGGGGTGGTGGCCGAGCGCGCGGGCGTGGTGAGCCTCACCCTGGAGGGGTTCATGCTCACCGGCGCCTTCTGCGCCGCGGTGGGGAGCTACCACGGCGGTGCCTGGGTGGGCGTGCTGGCCGGCATCGCCGGCGGGCTGGTCTTCGGGCTGCTGCACGCGGTGGCCACCATCCGCTACAAGGCGGACCAGATCGTGGTCGGCATCGCCATCAACCTGCTGGTGGTGGGGCTCACCCGCTTCTTCCTCAGCCTCCTCTTCGACAGCTCCTCCAACTCGCCGCGTGTGGCCGGCTTCGGCGGCGAGGGAGCGGGCTCGGCGCTGGGGGCGGCGGCGGCCAACCCGCTGGTGTGGCTGGGGCTGCTGCTGGTGCCGGTCATCGGCTGGCTGGTCTACCGCACTCCCTTCGGGCTGCGGGTGCGCGCGGTGGGCGAGCACCCGCTGGCGGCCGAGAGCGTGGGCGTGCCGGTGGCGCGGGTGCGCTACCTGGCGGTGGCGCTCTCCGGGGTGCTGGCGGCGCTCGGCGGGGTGTACCTGGCGCTCGACCAGCACCAGTTCAGCGACCAGATGACGGCGGGGCGCGGCTTCATCGCCCTGGCGGCGGTGATCTTCGGCCGCTGGGACCCGATCCGCGCCGGCATCGCCTGCCTCCTCTTCGCCGCGGCGGAGACGCTGCAGATCCAGCTGCAGGGGCTGAACGCGCTGCCGTCGCAGTTCGTGGGGATGATCCCCTACGTGCTCACCATCATCGCGCTGGCGGGGCTGGTGGGCCGCTCGGTGCCGCCGGCGGCGCTCGGGAGGGCGCCGGCGGAGTGATCCCCTTAAGCGACGAGAACCCCACCGAGCTGCGGCCGGTCGTCACCGTCGCGCTCATCGCGCTGAACGTGGCCGCCTGGCTCCTGCTGCAGGGCGCGGGGACGCCGCAGGCGCTGGAGGCGTCGGTCTACGACTACGGCACCGTCCCCTGCGAGCTGACGGGCGGGTGCGCCGTGCAGGGGCTGGGGTGGGGGGCCGTGCTCACCTCCATGTTCATGCACGGGAGCTGGGAGCACCTGCTGGGGAACCTGCTCTTCCTCTGGGTCTTCGGGAACAACATCGAGGACTCGATGGGCCACGCCCGCTACGTCGTCTTCTACCTCCTCTGCGGGATCGCGGCCGCGCTCGCCCACGTCTACATCGACGCGCGCAGCCAGATCCCCGCGGTGGGGGCCAGCGGCGCCATCAGCGGCATCATGGGCGCCTACGTCGTGCTCTACCCCAAGGCGCGGGTGCGCACCTGGCTCCCGCCCTTCTTCTTCTTCGACATCCGCGCCCTCTTCTTCCTCTTCTACTGGTTCGCGGTCCAGCTCTTCATGGGGGTGGTGAGCTTCGGCGCCGAGGCGGGCGAGCAGGGCGGCGTGGCGGTGTGGGCGCACGTGGGCGGGTTCGTGGCGGGGGTGGCGCTGATCAAGGTGTTCGAGAACCGCGTGCTGGTGGACGCCAAGCAGCACGGCGTCAAGCTGCCCCCCGAGGAGCTGGCCCGGCGGGGAATCTTGCCGTAGGCGGAGGATCGGGAAGAACGCACTTCGCACCTCGCACTTCGCACTTCGCACTCATGGACGTTTCGCGAGAACTGCTGCACCGCCTCCCCAAGGCCGAGCTGCACGTGCACCTGGACGGGAGCCTGCGCCCCGGCACCATGCTGGAGCTGGCGGCCGAGTACGGGAAGAAGCTGCCCGCGCACGACCCCGGCCACCTGGCCGACTACATGCACGTGCAGGACGCGCGCAACCTGGTGGAGTACCTGGAGCGCTTCGAGATCACCCTCTCGGTGATGCAGCAGGCGGACGCGCTGGAGCGCATCGCCTACGAGCTGGCGGAGGACCTGGCGGGCGAGAACGTGTGCTACGCCGAGATCCGCTACTCGCCGATCCTCAACACGCGCGAGGGGCTGCCGCTCACCGAGGCGGTGGACGCGCCGCTGCGGGGGCTGCGCCGCGCCGAGGCGGACTTCGGCATCCGCACCGCCATCATCATCTGCGGCATCCGCAACATGGAGCCCGCCACCTCGCGCGACCTGGCGGACCTCACCGTGGCGTACAAGGACCGCGGGGTGGTGGCGTTCGACCTGGCGGGGGCGGAGTACAACTACCCGGCCAAGAAGCACAAGGACGCCTTCTACACCGTCATCAACAAGAACATGGCGGCCACCATCCACGCCGGCGAGGCGTACGGGGCCGAGAGCATCCACCAGGCGCTGCACTACTGCCGGGCCAACCGCATCGGGCACGGGACGCGGCTCTTCGAGGACCCGGACCTGATGCGCTTCGTGAACGACTTCCGCATCCCGATCGAGATCTGCCTGACCAGCAACGTGCAGACGCGGGCGGTGCCGAGCTTCGAGGCGCACCCGCTGCGGCAGTACTACGACTACGGGCTGGTGCTGAGCCTGAACACGGACAACCGGCTGATGAGCGCCACCACGGTGACGGACGAGTACTGGCGCGCCCACCGGCACCTGGGGTTCACCTGGGAGGAGCTGGTGGAGGTGGCGCTGATGGGGTTCGACAGCGCCTTCCTGCACCGCACGGAGAAGCTGCAGCTGATGGAGCGCGTGCGCGCGGAGATCGACGCGCTCGGGCAGGCCCCCCGCCCCC
>DASUNK010000606.1:0-7711 GCA_036277195.1 Longimicrobiaceae bacterium
GATCCCCCGCGGGATCGTGGAGCGCCCGATGATCCGCTCGCTGGTGGCCGAGGGGCACCTGGTGATCGCGGCGGGGGGCGGCGGGTGCCCGGTGTACCTGGACCCGCGGCTGGGGCTGGAGGGGGTGGACGCGGTGGTGGACAAGGACCGCGCCGCCGCCATCCTGGGGCGCGACATCGGCGCCGAGGTGCTGCTGATCCTCACCGACGTCGAGTGCGTCTACCTCGACCACGGCCAGGAGACGCAGCGTCCGCTGCGCCGCCTGAGCGTGGACGAGGCCGAGGCGCTGCTGCGCTCTGGCCAGCTGGGAGAGGGGAGCATGGCCCCCAAGGTGGAGGCCGCCGCCGGCTTCGTGCGCGGCGGGGGAAAGCGCGCCGTCATCGCGCGGCTCGACCAGGGGCGCCAGGCGGTGGCGGGGGAGGCGGGAACGGAGATCGTCCCGGACGGGAACACGAACGCGGACCGAGGCGCGTGAACATCCACGAATACCAGGCGCGCGAGCTGCTCGCCGCCCAGGGGATCCCCGTTCCCCCGGGCGGCGTGGCCTCCACGCCCGAAGAGGCCGAGGCCATCGCCCGACGCTACGGCGGGCGGGTGGTGGTCAAGGCGCAGGTGCACGCCGGGGGCCGCGGCAAGGCGGGCGGCGTCAAGCTGGCCGACTCGCCCGAGGACGCGCGCGAGAAGGCGCGGGCCATCCTGGGGATGCAGATCAAGGGGCTCACCGTCCACAAGGTGTTCGTGGCCCCCACCGAGGAGATCGCCTCCGAGGCGTACGTGGGGGTCATCGTGGACCGGGCCAGCAAGCGGCCGGTCTTCATGGTCTCGGTCGCCGGCGGCATCGACATCGAGGAGGTGGCGGCCACCAACCCCGAGGCCATCCACAAGCTGGCGGTGGACCCGCGCTACGGGCTCCTCCCGCACCAGGCGCACTACCTGGCCACGCGGCTCTACGACGACCCCGCGCAGCAGCGGGCCGCGGCCAAGATCCTCCAGCAGCTCTACCGGGCGTTCGTGGCGGCGGGCGGCTCGCTGGCCGAGATCAACCCGCTGATCACCACCCCCTCCGGCGAGGTGAAGGCGCTGGACGCCAAGTTCAACGTCGACGACAACGAGCTCTTCCGGCACCCGGACCTGGAGGCGCTCCGCGACACCACCGCCGAGGCACCCGCCGAGGTGCAGGCCCGCGAGGCGGGGCTCACCTTCATCAAGCTCGACGGCGACGTGGGGTGCGTGGTCAACGGCGCCGGGCTGGCCATGGCCACCATGGACCTGGTGAAGTACTACGGCGGCGAGCCCGCCAACTTCCTGGACATCGGCGGCTCGTCCAACCCCGAGAAGGTGGTGAACGCGCTGCGCATCATCACCTCGGACCCCAACGTCAAGGCCATCCTCTTCAACATCTTCGGGGGGATCACCCGCACCGACGACGTGGCCAACGGCATCGTCACCGCCACGCAGATGATCGACATCCAGGTGCCGATCGTCATCCGCCTCACCGGCACCAACGAGGAGATCGCCGTGCAGATCCTGGAGCGGGCCGGCTTCAGCGCCATGACCGACATGGACGAGGCGGTGCAGCGGGCCGTGGCGCTGGCCGGCGGGGAGGGGGCCCGGTGAGCATCTTCATCGACGCGAGCACCCGCCTGGTGGTGCAGGGGATCACGGGCCGCGACGGCTCGTTCCACACCCGCCAGATGATCGAGTACGGCACCCGCGTGGTGGCGGGGGTCACACCGGGGAAGGGAGGGCAGCGCTTCGAGGACCGGGTGCCGATCTTCGACACGGTGGCCGACGCCGTGCGCGAGACCGAGGCCGACGCCTCGGTGATCTACGTCCCCCCCGCCTTCGCGGCCGACGCCATGTTCGAGGCCGCCGACGCGGGCGTCGCCTTCATCGTCTGCATCACCGAGGGCGTCCCGGTGCTCGACATGACGCGGGTGCGCCCCTTCGTGCTGGAGAAGGGGGCGCGGCTGCTGGGCCCCAACTGCCCGGGCGCCCTCTCGGCGGGGAAGTGCAAGGTGGGGATCATCCCCGGCCACATCACCCACCCCGGGCCGGTGGGGCTGGTGTCGCGCTCCGGGACGCTCACCTACGAGGTGGTCTACAAGCTCAAGGGGGCGGGGATCGGCACCACCACCTGCGTGGGAATCGGCGGCGACCCGATCAACGGCACCTCGTTCATCGACTGCCTGGCCGCCTTCGAGGCCGACCCCGAGACGCGCGCCATCGTCATGCTGGGCGAGATCGGCGGCACCGACGAGCAGGAGGCGGCGCGCTACGTCAAGGAGAACGTCACCAAGCCGGTGGTGGGCTTCATCGCGGGGCAGACGGCGCCGCCGGGGCGGCGGATGGGGCACGCGGGAGCGATCATCTCCGGCTCCGCGGGGACGGCCGAGGAGAAGATCCAGGCCTTCCGCGACAACGGGATCGGCGTGGCCCGGCGCCCCGCCGACGTGGTGGACCTCATCCGGGGGGTGCTCTGAGCGACCCTGCCGGGCGGCCGCCTGGCCGCGAGGTGCGGCTGGCGGAGATCCTCCGCCCCGAGCACGTCGTGGCCCCGCTGGCCGGCGACACGGTGCACGACGCGGTGGTGGAGCTCACCCGGCGGCTGGTGGGCACCGGGGTGATCGACCAGCCGGACCGGCTGAAGCGGCTCTTCACCGAGAGCCGGGTGCGCGAGCTGGTGCAGGTGGGCGACCGCGTGGTGCTCCCCCACCTGCGCACCGACGCGGTGGCCCGGCTGGTGGTGGCCGTCGGCATCGCGCCGCGGGGGCTGCGCGCGGGCCCGGGCGGGGCGGCGGGGACCGCGCAGGTGGTGGTGCTGGTGCTGGCGGCGCCCTCGGCGGCGGACCTCTACCTGCAGACGGTGGCGGCCATCGCCCGCGTGCTGCGCCACGACAGCGTGGTCGACCGGCTGGTGGAGGCGCGCACCCCCGAGGCGGTGCTGGAGATCCCGGAGATCCGGGCGATCACCATCCAGCCGCGCCTCACCGTGCGCGACGTGATGACGCCGCGGGTGTACCGGGTGGGCCCGGACGAGCCGGTGCAGACGGTGCTCGACCTGATCGCCGAGCACCGGCTGCGGGCGGTGCCGGTGGTGAGCGCGGAGCGGGAGGTGCTGGGAATGGTCACCGACCGCGACCTGCTGCGGCATTTCCTGGCCGGGGTGCAGCGCCCGGGCGAGGCGCCGTCCGCCTCCACCGCCGCGGCGAAGGTGCGCGACGTGATGTCGCGCGCGGTGATCTGCGTCTCCGAGGACCAGGCACTGGCGGAGGTCACCTCCATCATGGTGAGCAAGGACCTGGAGCGGCTCCCCGTCACCAGCGAGGGGAAGCTCACCGGGTTCCTGACGCGGGGGGACGTCCTCCGCAAGCTCTTCGCGTTTCCCTGATCGACCGCAACCGCAATCCCACGCTGAAGGAATCGACCGAATGTCCCGCACGCTCGCCATCATCAAGCCCGACGCCGTGCAGAACGGCTACGCAGGGAAGATCATCGCCCACCTCCAGGACGCCGGCTTCCGCATCCTGGGAATGAAGCTGGTGCAGGTGAGCCGCCCGCAGGCGGAGGCGTTCTACGAGGTGCACCGCGCGCGGCCGTTCTACGGCGAGCTGACGGAGTTCATGTCCAGCGGCCCCTCGGTGGTGCTGGCGCTGGAGGCCGAGGGTGCCGTGCAGAAGTGGCGCGACACCATCGGCGCCACCGACCCGGCCGAGGCCGCGGACGGCACCATCCGCAAGCTCTACGCGGAGAGCAAGGGCAGGAACGCCGTGCACGGCTCGGATTCCGACGAGAACGCCGCCATCGAGATCGCCTTCTTCTTCAGCGGGCTGGAGCTGGTCGGCTGAGTCCCTCGCGGCCGGGAGCACGCCGTGCCTCGCGTGGGGCACGGCGTTCTTCTTGTCCAGCGCGGAAGCGGGCCGGCTGAAGGGAAGGGGGATGGAACCCTTGGCCGCCTCCGGCCGTACAGGGCCGCGGCACCTGGTGCTCTCCCACTCTCTGCTCGCGAGGCAACCGTGAGTCTTCTCCTGCGCTGGGCGGCGGCCGCGGCCGGTGTTTGGCTGGCCGCCTACCTCGTCCCCGGCATCCGCGTGGACGGCGGCATCATCACCCTGCTGGTGGTGGCCCTCATCCTGGGGCTGGTGAACGCCCTGGTCCGCCCGCTCCTCAAGGCGCTGGCCTGCGGGGTCATCGTGCTCACGCTGGGGCTCTTCCTCTTCGTGATCAACGCCCTGATGCTCCTGCTCACCGCCTACCTGGCGCGCGAGTTCGGCTACGGGTTCCACGTGGACGGCTTCGTCCCGGCGCTGCTCGGCTCCATCGTGATCAGCCTGGTGACCTGGGCGGTCTCCGCCCTCTTCTCCGGCGACGACTGAGAGGCGGCCCGCCCCTTGCGCACCGCTCCCGGCACCAGGAAAACCGGGCTTTCCGGTTGACACGGAGCCGCTTCGGGGATAGTTTTCCCGGCTATGTTGAAAGTGAGCCTCGCGGCCGTGGACCGCGGTGAAGCCAGGGTCCACGAGCAGGTCCCGCCGGACGACCCCCTGTGGAGCGGCACGGGGGTGGAGCTCACCCGACCGCTCGACGTCGACCTCACCGCCCGCTCGGTGGGCGATGGCGTCCTCGTCCGCGGCGCGCTCCGCACCTCGGTGCGGCTGGCCTGCCGCCGCTGCCTCGTTCCCGTCGAGCAGGAGGTCGCCGAGACGGTGGACCTGCTCTTCGAGCCGCTGAGCGAGGCCGACGAGCTCGACGTGGGCGGGGAGGTGTATCCCCTCCCCGCGCGCGGCCGCGAGCTGGACCTGACGGGCCCGCTCCGCGAGCAGCTCCTGCTGCAGGTCCCCGAGTTCGCCCTGTGCCAGGAGGCGTGTCGGGGATTGTGCCCGCGTTGCGGCCAGGACCTCAACGAAGGCGACTGTTCGTGTGTTCCCGAGACGGCCCCGAGCCCGTGGGACGCGCTGAGGAAGATCAAGCTCGACTGACAACGCCACCACCGGAAGGGGGCTCCCGATGGCCGTACCGAAGAGACGCCAGTCCAAGCAGCGCCAGCGCAAGCGGCGCACCCACGTGAAGGCCGAGATGCCGGCCATCCAGGCCTGTCCGCGTTGCGGCGACCCCGCGATGCCGCACCGCGTCTGCCCGTCCTGCGGCTACTACCGCAGCGTGCAGCGAGTCGAGGTGGAGGAGTTCTAACCTTCGCCCGTCCGGGAAAAAACATGCGTCTCGCGCTGGACGCGATGGGCTCCGACCGGGCCCCCGCCGTGGAGGTGGAGGGAGCGGTCGGAGCTTTGTCTGACCACCCCGACCTGGGGATCATCTTCGTCGGCGACCGGCCCGCCATCGAGGCCGAGCTGGCGAAGCATCCCGGCGTGCCGCGCGACCGCTACGAGATCGTGCACACCACCCAGGTCATCGACCCCGGCGAGCCCCCGGCCCAGGCCTTCCGCCGCAAGCCGCACTCCTCCATCGTCGTGGGGATCAAGCTGCTCAAGAAGGGGATCGTGGACGCCTTCCTGAGCGCCGGCTCCACCGGCGCGGTGATGGCGGGCTCCGTGCTCACCCTGCGCCCCCTCCCCGGCGTGGACCGCCCCGCCGTGGGCGCGGCCATCCCCACCGAGTCCGGGCGCTGCTTCCTCATCGACGCCGGCGCCAACGTCGACACCCGCCCCCAGCACCTGGTGCAGTTCGCCCACCTGGGCACCATCTACGCCCAGGACCTCATGAACCTCGAGAACCCGCGCGTGGGGCTCCTCAACATCGGCGAGGAGCCCGAGAAGGGGAACGAGCAGAGCGTGGAGACCCACCAGCTCCTCTCCACCGCGCCGCGGCTGAACTTCATCGGCAACGTGGAGGGGCGCGACGTGGTGCGCGGCGCCTGCGACGTGCTGGTGTGCGACGGGTTCGTGGGGAACGTGCTGCTCAAGTTCTACGAGTCCATGGGCGAGTTCTTCAGCCGCACGATCCGCCGCGTCTTCGAGGAGGCGGCGGCGCAGACGGAGCTGCTGGAGCGCGTCTACGCGCGGCTCGACTGGACGACCACCGGCGGCGCCCTCCTGCTGGGTGTCAACGGGAGCGTCGTCATCTGCCACGGCGGCTCGCCGCCCAACGCCATCCGCAACGCCGTCGGCCTGGCCGTACGGGCGGCCGAACGGGGCGTGGCGGCGCACATCGCGGGGCGGCTGGACCGCCTGGCGGAACCCCAGGAAGCCGAATGAACGCAGCGCAGAAGAGCCCCCGCGCCCGCCTGGTCTCCACCGGGCGCTTCAACCCGCCGCGGGTGATGACCAACCACGAGCTGGAGCAGCTGGTGGACACCAGCGACGAGTGGATCCGCTCCCGCACCGGCATCCGCGAGCGCCGCATCGCCGACCGCGCCACCGGCGCCGCCGACATGGCCGCCGCCGCCGGGCGCGTGGCGCTGGAGCGCGCGGGGCTCACCCCCGAGGAGCTGGACCTCATCCTCCTCTCCACCGCCACCCCGGACCGGCTCCTCCCCTCCACCGCCTGCGACGTGCAGGCGCTGCTGGGCGCGCGCAACGCGGGGGCGTACGACTACGCCACCGCCTGCTCCGGCTTCCTCTACGGCCTCTCCATGGCCGAGGCGCACATCACCGCCGGGCAGGCCAGGAACGTGCTCGTCCTCTGCACCGAGAAGATGTCGTCCATCATCGACTGGACGGACCGGGCCACCTGCGTGCTCTTCGGCGACGGGGCGGGGGCGGCGGTGGTGCAGCCGGTCGAGGACGGCGGCGGCGACGGGCGCGGCATCCTCTCCGGGTTCATGAAGAGCGACGGCACCCTGGCCGAGCTCCTCTGGCGCCCGGGGGGCGGTGCCCGCATCCCCCTGGACCTCGCGGTGCTCGACGAGCGCTCGCACTACGTGAAGATGGCCGGGCCGGAGGTGTTCAAGAGCGCCGTGCGCGCCATGTGCGAGGCGGCCGAGAACGCCCTCACCCGCGCCGGGGTGGTGGCCGCCGACATCGACCTGCTGGTGCCGCACCAGGCCAACATGCGCATCATCGACGCCACCGCCCGCTACGCCGGCATCCCCAGCGAGAAGGTGTTCGTCAACGTGGACCGCTACGGCAACATGAGCAGCGCGTCCATCCCCGTGGCGCTGGACGAGGCCATCGAGCAGGGGAGGGTGGGACCGGGCTCGCTGGTGCTGATGGTGGCCTTCGGCGCCGGCTTCACCTGGGCCGCCAACGTGGTGCGGCTGTGAGCGGCGGCGAGCGGGTGGGGCTGCTCTTCCCGGGGCAGGGGTCGCAGGCGGTGGGGATGGGGGCGGACCTGGCGGAGCGCTTCCCCGCGGCGCGCGAGGTCTTCGCGCAGGCGGACGAGGTGCTCGGCTTCCCCCTCTCCCGGCTGTGCCGGGAGGGGCCGGAGGAGGAGCTGACGCTCACCCGCAACGCGCAGCCCGCGCTGCTGGCGCACAGCGCCGCGGTGTGGGCGGTGCTGCGGGGCGCGGGGCTGGACGTGGTGTGCGCCGCGGGGCACTCGCTCGGCGAGTTCAGCGCCTACCACGCCGCCGGCTCGCTGGAGCTGGCCGACGCGCTGCGCACCGTGCGCCGCCGCGGCGAGCTGATGTTCGAGGGCGGGCAGGTGCGCCCGGGCACCATGGCCGCCGTGCTGGGGCTGGACGACGAGGTGATCGAGGGAGTGTGCCGCGAGGCCAGCACCGAGGACTCGGTGGTGGTGGCCGCCAACTTCAACA
>DASUNK010000607.1:0-2580 GCA_036277195.1 Longimicrobiaceae bacterium
CCCGCCCGTGCTCCGCCTCGAGGAGCGCGTACTCGTGCTGCGTGTTGGCCAGGTCGATCGGCGGGAAGCCCATCTCCCGGCACAGCTCCAGCGCCTGCTCGTAGAACAGGAAGCCCTCGCCGTCGCCGCGGGCGCGGGCCACGGCGCCGAGCACGCGGTAGACGTGCAGCAGCAGCGGCGTGACGCGGTGCGCCACCGCCAGCGCCTCCAGCTCGCGCGCCAGCGTCTCGGTCTCGCGCAGCTTCCCCCGCAGCAGCAGGCAGTCGGCCAGGTTGACCATCACCGAGCCGCGCAGCGAGGGCGAGCCCTGCCCCTCGAGCGAGCGCCGGAAGGCGGCCTCGGCCTCGCCCAGGTCGCCGCGGGCCACGTGCAGCCGCGCGCGCCCGTTCTCGACGGGGAGCACGCCCTGCTCGTCACCCAGCGCCTTCACCACGGCCTCGGCGCGGTCCAGCCAGCGGGCGCTGCGCTCCAGCTCGCCCTTGCGGCGGGCCACCACGGACAGGTTGCTGAAGAGCTGCCAGGCCAGGCGCGAGGGCGGCCGCCCGTTCAGCAGCTCGGTGCCGCGCAGGTACCATTCCCGCGCGTCTTCCCACATCCCCTGGTCCACGTAGACGTTGCCGAGCCCCTGGCAGGCCACCACGGCGCCCTCCAGGTCGCGCTGGGCCAGGGCCACGTCGTAGCCGGAGCGGTAGAAGCGCAGGGCGATGTCGAGCTCGCCACGCTCGCGGGCCACGCGCCCCAGGCGGCGGAGCGCCAGCCCCTCGGCGGCGCGGTCGCGCGGCTTGCGCCCCAGCGCCAGCGCGGCGCGGTAGCAGCGCTCGGCCTCGTCCGGCCGCCCCGCCTCCTCCTCCACCTCGCCGGCGGCCACCAGCGCCCGCGCGGCCGCGGCGGTGTCGCCCTCCTCCAGCGCGCGCAGCGCCTGCACCGAGTGGCGCATCACCGCCTCCACCCGCTCGCGGGCCTGCTCGGCCAGCGCCCGCACCTGCGTCTCCACCCGGGCCGGGTCGGCGAGGCGCGTGTCGAGGGTGGCGTAGGAGGCGGAGGCCGCCCACGCCCGGTCGCCGTCCTCGCGCGACGCGCCGATCAGCGCCTCGCGGAGCGGGGCCAGGTCGGCCATCTCCGGGAGGGCGCGGAGCGCGTGGTCGAGCTTCAGGCGGCGGGTCACGGCGAAGGGAGTCCTGAGTCCTGAGTCCTGAGTCCTAAGTCCTGAGTGGGTGTCTCGGTGGTTTGCGTGTGGCAGGCGGCGTTCCAGGGGGGCGGAGAGGAGAAACCCGCATGACGGCTGGGTTTTCGCCCCACAGGCGGGAACGTTCGGTGGGCAGATTTGCCACATTTTCGTGCAGGGAGAAAGAAAAGCCGGCACCGCGCAGCCGAGCGCGGTACCGGACACTTAGGACTCAGGACTCAGGACTCAGGACTCAGGACTCAGGACTGCCGTTCCCTAAATCATCACCTCCCACGGGCGGCTCCCCCGGCGGCTCCGCTCCAGCGCATCGCGCATCAGCACCTCGTGGTAGTTGACCTCGGGCTCGCCCGGCGCCGGGGTGCGCTGCACGTAGCGCCCGTCCGCCTGCAGGTCCCACCCCAGGCGGTTGTCGTTCAGCGCGTAGTGCAGGATGTCCATCAGCCGCTGCTGCAGCCGCGGGTCCAGCACCGGCACCATCGTCTCCACCCGCTCGTTCAGGTTGCGCTCGCGCCAGTCCGCGCTGCCGATGAAGATCTCCGGCTCGCCCCCGTTGTGGAAGCAGTAGATGCGGTCGTGCTCCAGGAAGCGCCCCAGGATGCTCACCACCCGGATGTTGTCGCTGTACCCCGGCAGCCCCGGCCGCAGCCGCGAGTGGCCGCGCACGATCAGGTCCACCTTCACCCCCGCCTGCGAGGCGCGGTACAGCTCCTTGATGATCCCGGCGTCGTCCAGCGCGTTCATCTTGGCGATGATCCGCCCCCGCCCCGAGGTCTCCTGCCACTCCACCTCCCGGTGGATGCGCTCCTCGAAGATGCGCCGCAGGTCGCGCGGCGCCACCACCAGCCGCGTGTACTGCTGGTCCGGCGCGTACCCGGTGAGGAAGTGGAAGAAGTTCACCAGGTCGTCGCCGATCTCCTCGTCGCAGGTGAAGAGCCCCAGGTCGGTGTACACCCGCGCCGTGCGCGCGTGGTAGTTCCCCGTCCCGATGTGGCAGTAGCTGCGCGGCCGCCCCCCCTCGTCGCGCACCACCAGCGTCACCTTGCTGTGCGTCTTCAATCCCACCAGCCCGTAGGTGACGTGCACCCCGGCGTCTTCCAGGATCTCGGCCCCGCGGATGTTGTTCTCCTCGTCGAAGCGCGCGGTGACCTCGACCAGCACCGCTACCTGCTTCCCCCGCTCGGCCGCGCGGATGAGCGCCTTCACCACCGGCGAGTCGCCGCCGGTGCGGTAGAGCGTCTGCTTGATGGCGACGACCCGCGGGTCCAGCGCCGCCTCCTCCAGCAGCCGCTGCACGCTGGCCGGGAAGGAGTCGTAGGGGTGGTGCACCAGCACGTCCCCGCGCCGCAGGATGGCGAAGAGGTTGCGCTCCTCCTCCGTCTCGCCCTCGTGCTGCA
>DASUNK010000608.1:0-2489 GCA_036277195.1 Longimicrobiaceae bacterium
CCCGCTTCGGCGGCGAGGACGTGGGCGCGGCGGGGCGCGCGGCGATGGCGGCGGGGGTGGCCGAGGTCCGCGCCGCCCTGCGTGCGCGCGGGCGGAAGCCGCCGCAGACGCCCTCTCCCCCACCCAGCAGCCGGCCGCGCCGGCGGAGCCCGCAGCGTGCGTAGGCTCTCGATCGACAGGAGGCAGCCATGCAGCAGGTCAAGGGGAACATCCTGAAGTCGCGCCTGGCCTTCGTCGAGCAGCAGGCCGGCGAGGAGGGGAAGCAGCGCGTGCTGGAAGAGCTGCCGCCGGGGGATCGCGAGGCGCTGCGGACGTTGCTCACCGTCAAGTGGTACCCGTTCGAGCTGGGGAAGCGGCTGGACGACGCCATCGTCCGCGTGCTGGGCGACGGCGACCCCGCCTACTTCGAGCGGCTGGGCGAGGCCTCGGCCGAGCAGAACCTGCGCACCCTCCACAAGGCGTTCCTGGCGCCGGGGAAGCCGCACGTCTTCCTGGGGAAGGCGCAGGCCATCTATGGGCTCTACTACGAGCAGGGCCGCCGCGAGTACACGCAGACGGGAGCGAGCGAGGGGGTGCTCACCACCTACGGCGCCGAGACCTTCAGCCGTCCCGACTGCCTGACGGTGATGGGATGGTACCGGCGGGCGCTGGAGCTGTGCGGCGCCAGCGGGGTGCGGGTGGTGGAGGAGGAGTGCCGCGCCAGCGGCGGAGAGGTGTGCCGGTACCGGATGTCGTGGGAGTGAGAGGCGTTTTCGCGCGCGGGTCCAGGGCACGATCCTCGCAAGGGGCCCGCGCTGTTATATTTCGGCCGGCGCGGGATCCGCTCGCCCGCACCGCCGCCGAATCTTGATGAACCGGGGAGTCGCGCTCATGGAGCAGAAGCACTTCGAGGTCGAGATCACCTTCCAGCAGAGCCTTCGCTACGCCGTCGACGCGGCGGACCGCAAGGCGGCCGAGCGGATGGCACTCGAGCGGTGGCAGGACGGCGAGAAGGAGGGGATCGTGGAGAGTGAATGCTGCAAGCTGGTCTCCGTGCACACGCAGGCCGCCCCGCGGGACGAGGGGGTGACCCGCGACTGCGAGAAGGTCCTCCGCTACCTCCGTGACCGCGAGCTGGTGATCGAGCAGCTCGACCCCGACGCCTTCAATCCCACCATCCACGACGCCGTGAGCGCGGAGGCCATCGCGCTCCACTTCGGCTGGCGCCGGCGCGACAACGGCGCCGTGGGCGAGCCGGACGTGCCGCGCGCCGCGCGGGTGCTGGACCGGCTCTGCCGCGAGCGGCGGGTGGTGTGCTTCGACCGGCCGCGGGTGCGCGCGGGCGAGCGCGGCGACATCCGCCTCTACTGCACCCCCGAGCACCTGGAGCGGCTCTCCGCGCTGCTGGAGCCCGAGGCCGCGGGCGCCGGCGTGTAGCGGGAGCGCGGTGGTACGACGCGAGAAGGGCGAGGCTGCCGGCCTCGCCCTTCTCTTTTGCCCCTACTGCGGCCGTGCCGCGTCGCGCATCATGCGGTGGAAGCGCTGCCGCTCCTGCGCGGCCCGCGCCTCGTCCAGCCGCCCCAGGCGCGTGAGCAGCTCCACCAGCCGCTCGTAGTCCACCGCCAGCACCCGGTGGTTCGGCGTGGCAAGCGCCTCCTCCGCGCGCACGCCCGCCTGCATGGCGTCGGCGGCCTCCTGCGTGCGCCCCTGCTGCAGGTACGCGCCGGCCAGCATCATGTGATAGGTGGGATTCGACGGCTGCAGCCGCGTGGCCTCCAGGTAGTACGTCACCGCCTCGCCCCAGCGGGCCTGCCGCCCCATGCGCGTCCCCTCCTCCCACGCCGCGTGCGCGCGGGCCACCGCGGCGCGCGCCTCCTCCTCGGCCGACACCATGGGCGGCGGCGGGGGCGGGGCGGGCGGGGGCGCCACCACGGTCTGCCGGGGCGTGCACGCCGCCAGGACGGCGGCAACGGCGAGGATGGGGACGAAGCGCATGCGCGGTCGGTACTCCGCCGCCGGGGCGTGGGTTCCCCGCCACTTGCCGGATCGGCAGATCCGACGCCCCGAATCGTCCGAAATGGCAAGCCACGGCTGGCACGGGGGCTGCAGTCGCGCGCCGCTGGAGGCGCCCGCGCCAGACGCTCTCCGGCCGCCGCGCCCTCCTCACGTACTGGAGAAAGGAAACCGGAACGAGAACCACGGAGGTGAGCAATGCTGCGTCCCCGCTTCCTGACCCCGCTCCTCGCGGCGCTGCTCGGCGCCGTCCCCCTCTCCCTCGACGCGCAGCAGCCGCAGGGCCCCGCCCGGACCGACGGCAGGCTCTGGCTGGAAGGCTACGTCACCCGCCTGAACCTGGACACCGGCGGCGAGCGCGCCGCGCTGGAGGGCGTCGGCGGGCGGGTGCTCTGGCCACTGGCCGGCACGCGCGCGGCGGTAGGGGCCTTCGTCTCCCACACTCCCGGCACCTTCCAGCGCATGGAAGCGTGGCACCTGGGCGGCCAGGCGGACCT
>DASUNK010000609.1:0-2181 GCA_036277195.1 Longimicrobiaceae bacterium
GTGCCCTACGCGCCCGCCGCGCAGCGCCTCCCGCACCCGGACGCCCGCGCGCGCGGCCGCCCCGCGCCCCGCCACGGGGTTCACGATGACGTAGAGATCCGTCTTCGGTCGCTCAGTCACTTTCGCGCCACCTGTGGCACACCATTGTCTCCATCATCCCTGCTGTACTGAGATCGCCTCCACCCCACTGCGGAAGTAGACGAAATAGACGTAACCGTCAATCCCGTGCACGTTTAGGACGCACGGCAGGGGACTTGCTTCGGGATTTCTTCGGTACTATTTTGGTGGTGGCGGACGGCTCCGCCAGGCACTGGCACCGCACCGAAGGGACCCGAAGATGGAAGACCAGACTCCGCGCGAATCGAGAGAGGCCGCCGTCCGGCACATGCGCGAGGCGGCGGCTGCCCGCGTGCGCAACACCTCGCTGCGCGGCGTGGCCCGGGAGATCGGGATGAGCCCCACGGGGCTGAAGAAGTTCCTCCTGGGCACCGCGCCGTACTCGCCGACGCTCCGGCGGCTGCGCAGCTGGTTCGTGCAGTTCGGCACCCGGCACGTCGGCGAGGTGCAGCGGGAGGAGGCCTCGGCCGCGCTCGCCGTCCTGGTGCACGACCTGGCGCCGGACCCGCGCGCCGAGGCGGCGGGGAGCGTGCTGGACGCGCTCGGGCGCGGGTACGAGGCCAGCGGCCGCGAGCGGCCGGAGTGGGTGGCCGGGCTGCGCGACGCCTTCCGCCCGTCGGCCAACCCGCTGTAGCCCGCGCGCGTCCTCAGAAGAAGGGGCGCGCCCGGGCGTTGCGGAGGGTGAGCGGGACGATGGCGCTGTCGGGCTGGATCGTCACCGCCACGTTCCACTCCAGCTCCGTGTCCGGCAGCACGTAGCGCGCGAACACCCACCACTGCCCCGCTCCCGCCGCGAACGCCGCCCTCCCGCTGGCGTCGGTGGTGTCCACCTGCTCGCCGAGCCCCAGGTCTGCCAGCCGCTCCTGCACGATCTCCTCGAAGTCCGCGTACGCCGAGTCCGCCCAGGCCCGGCGCGCGGCCTCCGCCGCCCGCACCTGCCGGAGGAGCGCCTCGCGCTCCGCGGCCGGGCTCACGGGCGGCGTGCTGTCGCCCGGCTGGTTGACCGGTGCCTCCCCCGCCTCCAGACTACGCAGCCGCTGGAGCACTTCCTGCGGAAGGGCCGGCTCCGGCCGCCCGAACTCGCGCGCCAGCGAATCCAGCAGCGCCCTGCGGTCGTACGGGAGGAGGCGGACGGGCATGCCGGCGATCGGCTCGCCCCCGCGCTCGAGCGCGGCCCGCACCACCACGTTGGGCGCCTCGTCGCACGCGGCGGCGGGGAGCGCCAGGGCGAGCACCAGGAGCGTTCGCTTCATGGGGATGGGAATCCGGAGAACGTGGAGCTGATCCTGTCGGCACGAACGCAACGTAGGGACGCCCCCCACCCCCGGCAAGCGACGCGCCGGGCGGCGCGGCGGCTCACCGCCGCCCTGCTGGTCGCGGCGTGCGCGCTGCCGGCGGCGGCGCAGCAGCCGCTGCAGCTGCCGCGGCCGGTGGGCTACGTCAACGACTTCGCCAACGTCATCCCGGCGCAGGACGAGGCCGCCATCCAGGCGGTGGTCGACGAGGTGCGGCAGAAGTCCGGCGGCGAGATCGTGGTGGTGACGCTCCCCTCGCTGCAGGGCCGCTCGCGCGACGAGGTGGCGCTGCAGCTGGGGCGCCAGTGGGGGGTGGGGCGCGCCGGGCAGCCGGGCGACCCGGCGCGCAACACCGGGGTGATCATCCTGGTGGCACCCAACGAGCGCGAGCTGAAGATCGAGCTGGCGGCGGGGGCCAACAACTTCATCACCGCCGCCGAGGCGGGGCGGGTGCGCGACCAGTACATGGTCCCCGCCTTCCGCCGGGGCGACTACGGGACCGGCATCCGCGACGCCACCACGGCCATCGCGCAGATGTTCGCCGGGCAGTTCGGTTTCCAGCTGACCGGGGCGGTGGCGCCGCCGCCGCCGCAGCGGCAGCCCCCGCGCGGCCCCGGCCCGGGCAGCCCCGGCAGCTTTCTCTGGATCGTCATCCTGGTCATCTTCCTCCTCGCCCTCTCCGGCGGCGGGCGCGGTGGCCGGCGCGGCCGGCGCGGCCGCTCGGGGTGCCTGCCGATCTTCCTCCCCTTCCCGATGGGAGGCGGCGGCT
>DASUNK010000610.1:0-3409 GCA_036277195.1 Longimicrobiaceae bacterium
CCCGGCCGTGCGCCACGTCGCCCGCGCCCGCCTCGTCGAGCACCACCCGCGGCAGGTGCGCCAGCGCGTCGGCCGGGGAGAGGAGGGCGGCGCGCACCCGGGCCCCATCCCCCAGGGCGTCCAGGGGGACGGCGGATTCGACGGCGTGCGGGCCCACGCGGGTGCGGCGCAGCGCGCGCAGGTGCGCGCCCACCCCCAGCGCCTCGCCCGCGTCGCGCGCGATGGCGCGGATGTACGTCCCCGCGCCGCACTCCACCTCGAACTCCACCTCCGGCAGCTCCACCGAGAGGACGCGGAGGGCGTGGATCTGCACGCGCACCGGCTTCCGCTCCACCTCGCCGCCGCGGCGGGCCACGGCGTACGCCCGCTCGCCCGCCACCTTCTTGGCCGAGTAGCGGGGCGGCAGCTGCTCGATCTCGCCCACCTGCGCCGCCAGCGCCGCGCGCACCCGGTCTTCCGAAAGCGCGCGCCAGCCGTCATCGGTGGAGAGGGTCTCGCCGGTGAGGTCGTCGGTGTCGGTGGCCTCGCCCAGGCGCAGGGTGGCGCGGTAGGTCTTGGGGAGCGCGGTGAGGTACTCGGCCAGCCGGGTGGCCGGGCCCACGCACACCAGCAGGAGCCCCGAGGCGAAGGGGTCGAGCGTGCCGGTGTGCCCCACCTGCCGCGTGCCCAGGGCGCGGCGCACCGCGGCCACCGCGTCGTGCGAGGTGGGGCCGGCGGGCTTGTCCACCGGGAGCACGCCGTTCACTCGCCTTCGGGGGGGAGGGCCTCGCGCAGCAGCTGCTCGATGCGCTGCGCCTCTTCCAGCACGCGGTCGAGCTCGAAGTGCAGCTCGGGGACGCGGCGCACGTGCAGCCGCTTGCTGAGCTGGGAGCGGATGAAGGGGGCGGCGCTGCGCAGCCCGGCCAGGATCTCGGCGCGCTCCTCGTCGCTCCCCAGCGCGGTGAAGTAGACCTTCGCGTGGTCCAGCTCCGGCGAGGTCTGCACCGCGGTGATGGTGGCGAGCGAGACGCGCGGGTCGCGCACCGCGTCGCGCACCAGGAGCGAGATCTCCTCGCGCAGCTGCTCGTTGAGCCGGTCCGTCCGCTTGTACTTCGCCATCCGCCCCCTCCCGACGGAAACGGCGGCGGCCCCGTCCCGGCCGGGGGGCCGCCGCCGTCCTCTAGTAGAACGTGGTCACCGAATCCATCACCCGCGCCCGCCCCTCCCCGTCCACCAGCTGGTCCACGGCGGAGAGCACCGACTGGGCGTGCCGCCGGTCCGCCGAGACCACGGCCACCGCCAGCTCGGCCCGCTGGTGCAGGTCCTGGTGCGCCGTCTCGGCCGCGGACACGTTGAACCGGGCGTGCAGCCGGTCCTTCAGGCTCTTCACCACCTGCCGCTTCTCCTTGAGCGAGCCGCACCCCGGCAGGTGGAGCTCCCAGACGCGGAGGCCGACCACCATGGCTACTTGCGGTCGTCCTCCTGCCCCACGCCGGCCAGCGTGCGGGCCACCTCCTCCACCCGGTAGCACTCCAGCACGTCGCCCACCTTGACGTCGTTGAAGTTGGAGATGTTGAGGCCGCACTCGAAGCCCTCGCGCACCTCGCGGACGTCGTCCTTGAAGCGCTTGAGGCTCCCCAGCTCGCCCTCGTACACCTGCACCGCCTCGCGGACCACGCGGATGCGCCCGCGCCGGTCGATGACGCCGTGGGTGACCATGCACCCGGCCACCGTCCCCACGCGCGGCACCTTGAAGAGCTGGCGCACCTCGGCGGTGCCGAGCAGCACCTCGCGCTTCTCGGGGGAGAGGAGCCCCTCCATCGCCGAGCGCACTTCCTCCACCGCCTCGTAGATGATGTTGTAGAGGCGGATGTCGACGTCCTCGCGCTCGGCCACCGCGCGGGCCTCGCCCGAGGGGCGCACGTGGAAGCCGATGACGATGGCGCCGGCGGTGGAGGCCAGCAGCACGTCGGACTCGTTGATGGCGCCCACGGCGCGGTGGATGACCTGCACCTCCACCTCGCGGGTGGAGAGCTGCTCCAGGGCGTCGGAGAGCGCCTGCACCGAGCCGTCCACGTCGCCCTTGATCACCAGGTTGAGCTGCGCCGTCTCGCCCTGCGCCAGCATCTTGCTGAGGTCGGTGAGCTTGACGCCGCGGCTCTTGATGCGCATGCGCTTCTCGCGCTCCAGCCGCTGCCGCGTCTGGGCGATCTCGGCGGCGCGGTCGGCCTCCATGGCCAGCAGCTGGTCGCCGGCGCCGGGGACGCCGGAGAGCCCCAGGATCTGCACCGGCACCGCGGGCCCCGCCTCCTGCACCGGGCGGTTGCGCTCGTCGAGCATGGCGCGGATGCGGCCGTTGTAGAGCCCGACCACCACGTGGTCGCCCACCCGCAGGGTGCCGCCGGTCACCAGCACGGTGGCCACCGGGCCCTTCCCCACGTCGAGCTGCGCCTCGATCACGGTGCCGCTGGCGGCGCGGTCGGGGTTGGCCTTGAGCTCCAGCAGGTCGGCCTGCAGGAGCACCTTCTCCAGCAGGTCGTCCATCCCCGTCCCCTTCTTGGCCGAGACCTCGGCGCTCATCACGTCGCCGCCGAAGTCCTCCAGCACGATGCCGTGCTGCAGCAGGTCCTGCTTGACGCGCATGGGGTTGGCGTCCGGCAGGTCCACCTTGTTGACGGCGACGACGATCGGCACGCCGGCGTTGCGGGCGTGGCTGATGGCCTCGATCGTCTGCGGCATCACCGAGTCGTCGGCCGCCACCACCAGGATCACCACGTCGGTGACCTCGGCGCCGCGGGCGCGCATGGCGGTGAAGGCGGCGTGGCCGGGCGTGTCGAGGAAGGCGATGCTCCGCCCGTCGGGGAGCTTCACGTGGTACGCGCCGATGTGCTGCGTGATGCCGCCGGCCTCGCCCGCGATGACGTTGGTCTTGCGGACGTAGTCGAGGAGCGAGGTCTTGCCGTGGTCCACGTGGCCCATGACGGTGACCACCGGGGGCCGCGGCAGCAGGGTGGAGGCGTCGTCCTCGATCTCCTCCTCCACCATGTCCGCGCCGTACTCCTCCTCGCGGACGGCCTTGAAGCCGAACTCGTCCAGCAGGAGCTCGATCTGGTCGAAGTCGAGCCGCTGGTTGATGGTGACCATCAGCCCCAGGTTCTTGAAGGCGGAGCCGATGAGCTGCGTGGCCGGCACGTCGATGAGCTCGGAGAGCTCGGCGACGGTGAGGAACTCGTTGACGCGGACGGTGGTGGCCTCCTCCGCCTTGCGCCGCTGGATCTCCTCCTCGCGGCGCTCCTGCTGGGTGAGGGCCTGGTCGCGCTGGTGGCCGCGGCGCTTCTTGCGCCCGCCGGTCTCCATCGCGGCCATGGTCTTCCGGAAGTTCTCGTCCACGGCCTCCTGGTCCACGAAGCAGCGCCCCTTCTTCCCCTTC
>DASUNK010000611.1:0-7431 GCA_036277195.1 Longimicrobiaceae bacterium
GTTGAATCCCCAGCAGTAGCCCGAGCCCGCCGTGGTGACGCCGCACGCGGTCTCGCGCCCGGCCGTCACCCGGCTCCAGGCGTGCCCGCCGGCCACGGTGTCGGGCGAGAGGGGGCCCGGGTCGGCGCCGTTGCCGATCTGGCCGGCCGAATCGCTCCCCCAGCACAGCGCCTCGCCGGTGGAGACCACGCCGCACGAGAACCCTTCGCCCGCGCTCACCGCCTTCCAGCTGTGGTCTCCGTCCACCAGCACGGGAGATGGGCTCGGAGCGCCGGTGCCGTCGCCCAGCTCGCCGGCGCCGTTGTCGCCCCAGCAGAAGGCCGCGCCGCCGCGCGAGACGCCGCAGCTGTGGTCCGTCCCCGCGTCGACCGAGGCCCACACCCGCCCGCCATCGACCGCTACCGGCACGTCGGTGGAGGCCGAGTCGCCGGCGCCGAGCTGGCCCGACGTGCCGTCTCCCCAGCAGTACGCCGCCCCCGCGGTGGTGACGCCGCAGGTGTGCCCGGCCCCGGCGTCGAGCTGCCGCCAGGCGTGCCCGCCCGAGACCGGCAGCGGCGTGGGGCTGTCGTCGTCGCCGCCGTCGCCCAGCTGCCCCGTCTGGTTGTCGCCCCAGCAGTACGCCGCGCCGCCGGTGGTCACGCCGCAGGTGTGGTAGCGCCCGGCCGTCAGCGAGGCCCAGGTGTGCCCGCCGGAGACCGCAACGGGGACGCTGTCCGAAGCGGCGCTCCCCATCTGCCCGTCGTCGTTGGCGCCCCAGCAGTACGCGGCGCCGGTGGTGGTGAGGGCGCAGGAGTGGTAGCCGCCCACCGCCAGGGTGCGGGGATCGAAGTCGATGGCGGCCAGCGCGCCCTCGTCGGGCACGGGGGCGGAGACGTACACCGTGAACACGAAGGTCTCCACGGTGTTCGGGACGGTGAACTGCCACTCGCGCGGCAGCGACGTCTCCTCGGTGGAGAGGAGCGTGTCGTAGCGGAAGTACGGCTGGTTGGCACCGGTGAACGAGCCGGTGCCGTCCTCGTTCGCCACCTCCACCGTCCCGGTTCCGCCGGTGACGCTGGGGCCGGAATGGAGGAAGACGCGGATGCCGTCGGGGTCCTCGGTGACGCCGTCGGTGGTGCCGATCGGCTGGCCGAGCAGGTTCTGCAGGGTGACGTCGGCGCTGAAGAGCGAGCTGCCGTCGTAGGTGGCGCTGCCGGCCAGCCGCACGTACACGCCCTGCCCGCCGAGCAGCAGGTCGCCGCGCGCCCCGCCGGCATCCGGCGCGGACGGCCGGCACAGGAGCGAGCCCGCGCGCACGTCGGCCGCGCAGTCCAGCGCCGCCAGCGTCCGGACCGGAGGCGTCCCGGGTCGTACGACCGCCGGGTGTTCCGCGCAGGCGGCCAGCGGGAGGAGGGCGGCGGCGAGCAGCGCGCTCCGGCGGGAGGGACGTCGAGGATGCATCCGGAGATCCCGTGGAAGGGGAAGGGCAGGACCGACCGACGCACGCTAAGGCGGGGATGGGGAAGGGTCAAGAGCGTTGCAAACGCATGACGATGTGGAGGGATTAAACCGCTGAGACGCTGCCGCACCCGCCCGCGCGGTGCTATACTCAAATACGTTCGTTTCCCCGAGCTCCCGACGCAGTCCCGCCGCTCATGCCGATCCGCCCCGCCTTCTCCCGCATCCTCCCTCTCGCGGCATCGCTGAGCCTGCTGGCGCTGGCGCCCGCCTGCGGCGACCTCACCGGCTCGGAGCGCGATCCGCTCTCGCGCGGCGTGGGGAGCGGCCTGGAGCGGCTGCACTCCGACGCCGAGCTGCACACTCCGGAGGATCCGGCCGCCCCGGCGGAGAACGCCGACTGGGCGCGCTGGGTCGAGCGCAACCACGAGCCGGTGCGCTCGCTGACCTCGCACAACTTCGCGGACCTGCGGTTCCTGGAGCCGCTGCTGGCCGGCAAGCGCATCGTGCAGCTCGGCGAGAGCAGCCACGGCGTGGCCGAGTACAGCACCGCCAAGGTGCGCCTCATCAAGTACCTGCACGAGGAGCAGGGCTTCGACGTGCTGGCGGTGGAGGGCGGGCTCTACGAGTGCTGGCTGGCCGACCGCAACGTGGGGACGCAGCCGGCCGTGGCGGTGCTGCGCAACTGCATGTACGGCGTGTGGGCGGTGAAGGAGGTGCTCCCGCTCTTCGAGTACCTGGAGGAGACCCGCCGCACGGGGCGGCCGCTGCGCCTGGCGGGGTTCGACGTGCAGCCGAGCGGCAACGCCACGAGCGGGCGGGCCGCCTTCTTCCGCGACCTGGTCCGCGTGGTGGACCCCGTCTACGCGGACTCGGTGACGCAGGTGGACGTCACCTTCCGCTTCCGCATCTCGGCGGAGGAGTCGGAGCGCCGGGCGTACCTCGAGGCCAGCGGCGACCGCCTGGCCGCGCACTACCGGGAGCTGGCCGCCTTCTTCGCGCGACACCGCGAGGCGATCGCGGCCGCCTTCCCGGACCGTCCGGAGGCCGCGCGGGTGGCGCAGCAGGTGGCCGCCTCCATCCCCGTCTACATCGACGAGCTGCGCCAGCCGAACGCCGACGCCTCCATCCCCGTGCGCGACCGCGGGATGGCGGAGAACTTCGAGTTCCTGCTCCAGGAGCGCTTCCCGGGGGAGAAGGTGATGGTGTGGGCGCACAACTTCCACATCCGCCACCGCAACCTGGAGGTCTCGCCCAGCGAGAAGTTCGCGCTGGGGACGGCGGTGGCCGAGCGGCACCGTGCGGAGCTGTACACCATCGGCCTCTACGCCTACCGCGGCCGCATGCGCAGCAACGCCGGGCTGAGGTACGACGTCTTCCCCATGCCCGCGGGGAGCCTGGAGTCCATTCTCTACCGCACGCGGCGGAAGTTCGCCTTCGTGGACCTGCACGGCGCGCCACGCGAGGCGGGCACCGCGTGGATGGACCAGCCGATCCTGACCCACTCCTCCGGCGCCAACCCCGAGCGGATGGTGGTGCGCGACCAGTACGACGGCATCCTCTTCATCGACACCGTCACCATTCCCTTCCCGCTCTCAGGGTTCTGAGCCGACGGCCCACTCGCGCCACCCCGGCGGGAGCCCGGCGGCGTCGTCCACGTCGGCGAGCGTCTCCAGCAGGGCCGGCTCCACGCCGGCCGCGCGCAGCTTCGCCACCGTCCGCTCCAGCACCTCCGGCGTGCTCCATTCGATCCCCTCGAACACCCCCTCCACCGGGGCGCGGAGGCCGAGCAGGTAGTAGCCCCCGTCGCGCGCGGGCCCCAGCACGGCGGCCCGGTCCTCCAGCCGCGCCAGCGCCCGGCGCAGCAGGACGGCGGTGAGCCCCGGCAGGTCCGAGCCGATGATCACCACCCGCCCGAACCCCGCCGCGAACGCCGCCGCGAACGCCGCGCGCATCCGCTCCCCCAGCTCTCCCTCCGCCTGCGGCAGGTAGGCGGGCCCTTCCCCCAGCCAGCGGCGCACCGCCTCGACGGCGCCCGCGGGCGCCACGTGGATGCGCACCGCGGCCTCGTCTCCCAGCGCGCGCGCCTGCGCCACCGCGTGCTCCGCCAGCCGGCGGTACACGCGCAGCGCCGCCGCCGGGCCGATCTCCGCGGCCAGGCGGGTCTTCACCCGCCCGGGCTCGGGCGCCCGGACGAAGACCAGCACGGCGCTCCGCATCTCCAATCCCTGGCGTACGTTGTGCATGAGCTCCGGCGCGCCCGGAACCCTCGATCACCCTGAAGACCCCCATGCCCCGCGCCCGAACCACTACCTCGCTCGCCGGCCCCGCGCTGGGCGCCGCCGCGCTCGTGGGCGCCGGCTGGGCGCTCGACGCCTGGCTCCGCGACCGGCGGCTGCGCTCCACCCACCGCATCCTGGTGGACCTGCTGCTCAACGCGCTCACCGCCGACGACCCCGGCACCGCCCGCCACAGCCGGCGGGTGGCGGACCTGAGCTTCGTGCTGGCCGAGACCGCCTGCCTGCCGCGCCGCGAGCGCGCCACGCTGCGGGTGGCGGCGCTGCTGCACGACATGGGGAAGATCGACGACCGCTTCTTCCACATCGTGCACTCGCGCCGGCCGCTGACGCCGGAGCAGCGCGCCGAGATCAAGCACCACCCGCACCAGAGCGCGCACATCCTGGAGCCGATGGAGCCGCTGCACCCCGGCATCATCGCCATCGTCTCGTCGCACCACGAGTGCTGGGACGGGAGCGGCTATCCCCGCGGCCTGGCCGGCGGCGACATCCCGCTCGGGGCGCGCATCATCGCCCTGGCCGACGTGTTCGACGCCCTCACCCAGCCGCGCAAGTACCGCGGCCCGCTCCCGGTGGACGAGGCGCTGGACGAGATCGGGAAGGGGAGCGGCCGGCAGTTCGACCCCGGGCTGGTGCGGCTGCTGGACGCGTGGCCGGTGGCGGACCGCTGGGCCGAAATCGCCTGCAACGGGCGGGTGGAGGAGCGCCTGGCGGCCGCGGAAGGAGACGAGGAGGACGAGGAGGAGGACGACGACCTCAGCCCCGCGCCGCCGGCACCATCCGCAGTCCCCGCGGGCGCAGGGTGATGAGCGGCTCCGGCGCCACCCTGGCCCCCGGGGCGTGGCGCAGCCGCCAGCGCCGGGCCAGCGTCGCCAGCACCAGCACCCCCTCCATCCACGCGAACGCCTCGCCGATGCACTTGCGCGGCCCCGCGCCGAAGGGGAAGTAGGCCAGCCGCGGGAGCGACTCCTCCATCTCCGGCGTCCAGCGCTCCGGGCGGAACGCCGCCGGCTCGGGGAAGAAGCGCGCGTCGCGGTGCAGCACCCAGGGGCTCAGCATCACCACCGTGCCGGCGCGCACCCGGTAGCCGCCCACCGCGAAGTCCTGCAGCGGCTCGCGCCCCATGGTCCACGCCGGCGGGTAGAGCCGCATCGCCTCGGCCAGCACCGCGCGGGTGAAGCGAAGGGCCGGCAGGTCGTCCGGGCCCGGGTCGCGCCCGGGGAGCGCGCCGTCCAGCTCGCGGTGCAGCCGCGCCTCGGCCTCCGGGTGCAGGGCGAGGAGGTGCCAGGTCCACGCCAGCGCGTTGGCCGTGGTCTCGTGCCCCGCCAGGAAGAGGGTGAGCGCCTCGTCGCGCAGCTGCGCGTCCGTCATCCCGCCGCCGTCGCCCTCCTCGTCGCGCGCGTGCAGCAGCATGGAGAGGAGGTCGCCGCGGTCCTCGCCGCTCCGGCGCCGCTCCCCGATCATCCGGTAGATGGTGGCGTCGAGCCGCTCCCGCGCCCGGCGGAAGCGGATCGTCCCCGGCACGGGGAGCCGGTCGAGGAGGGGGCCCAGCGGGTTGGTGAGGCGGTTGAAGAGCCCCAGCGCGTCCGTCATCGCCCCGCCGATCTCGTCCGCCTCGCCCTCCACGTCCGCCCCGAAGAGCGTCTTCCCCGCGATGGCCAGCGTCAGCCGGTTCATCTCGCGGGTGGCGTCCAGCTCGTGCCCCGCCCGCCAGCGTCCGGCCGTTCGCGCCGCGTATTCGACCATGGTGTGCCCCGCCGCGGCGATGCGCTCGCGGTGGAAGGCGGGCTGCGCCAGCCGCCGCTGCCGCAGGTGGTGCTCGCCCTCGCTGGTGAGCAGCCCCTGCCCCAGCAGCACGCGGGCGCGCTGCAGCGCCAGGCTCTTGATGAAGTTGCGGTGGTGGGTGACCAGGACGTCGCGGACGTGGTCCGGGTGCCCCAGCAGGTAGAGGCGCCGGCCGCCGAAGCGGAAGTGGACCACGTCGCCGTAGCCGCGGTGCAGGCGCAGGAGGAAGCCGAGCGGGTCGCGGCGGAAGGCCAGCAGCTGGGCGAAGGGGGGGAAGCCGCGGCGGGGGCCGGGCGGGTCGGGGAGCGTGCCCATGACGCCGCCCCTCCGCGCCTCAGCGGACCATGTCGCCGATGCGGCCCCACCGCGCGGCGGTGATGAACCGCGGGAAGGGCGCGAACCGCTCCTTGTCGTAGGAGAAGTAGATGAAGAGCGGCTTGCCGCGGATGACGTCGCGCGGGATGAAGCCCATGTAGCGCGAGTCGAGCGAGGCGTCGCGGTTGTCGCCCATCACGAAGTAGTGCCCGGCGGGGACCACCAGCGGCCCCCACGAGTCGCGCGTGGGCGCGTAGGCGCGGCGGTCCACCGAGGCGGGGAGCGCGCCGAAGTGCCACTCGTACCCCTGCGGCCCGTAGCGCTCCATCGCCCGGTCCGGCGTGCCGGAGAGCTGCGCGTACGGCTCCTCCAGCGCCCGGCCGTTGCGGTGCACCACGTGGGCGCGCATCTCGATGGTGTCGCCCGGGAGCCCGACGACGCGCTTCACCACGTCGATCACCGGGTCGTTGTAGGTGGGGCGGAAGACCACGATCTCGCCGTGCCTGGGGTCGCGCACGGCGGGGAAGCGCACGTCCGTGAACGGCAGGCGGGCGCCGAACACCGTGTTGTTGGCCATCAGGAAGTCACCCACCAGCAGGGTGTCCTCCATGCTGTTCGAGGGGATGGAGTACGCCTGGATGAGGAAGGTGCGGATGAAGAGGAAGAGCACCACCGCGATGGCGATGGACTTCACCCACTCCAGCGCCTCGTTCTTCGGCTTCGCCCGTGCGCCGGACTTCGCCGCCTCGCCCTTTTCCGGGACGGCGGCGGCCTTGCCCTTGGGGGCGGTCGCGGGGTGAACGACGCGCTTGGACTCGGAGGTGGCCACGATCGGGTTGTCCAGGGGAGCCGGTGCCGGACGGATCAGGGGAATATTATCGGCTCCCTGTACGCCGCGCACCGGCGAAAGTTTCCCCGCCGGGCCGCCGTCAGCCCGGGTAGCCGGGCGCGTTGCCGGGCTTCCACTTGATGCCGCAGCCGATCCCCGGCGCCTGCTCGGCGGCGACGGGGCGCCCCTCCAGCACCGCGTCCAGCGCCGCGCGCAGGTCGCGCCCGGTGACGGGTACGCCGTTGTTCGGCCGGCTGTCGTCGAACTGCCCCCGGTACACCAGCGTCAGCTCGGGGCCGAAGAGGAAGAAGTCCGGCGTGCAGGCCGCGCGGTACGCCTTCGCCACCGCCTGCGTCTCGTCGAAGAGATAGGGGAAGTCGTAGCCGGCGGCCGCCTTCTCGCGCCGCATCCCCTCGGGCCCGTCCTCGGGGTGCTGCGCCGGGTCGTTCGAGGCGATGGCCACGATCGCCACCCCCTTCGGCGCGTACTCGCGCCCCAGCGCCGCCAGCGCCGGGCGCACGTGCTTGACGAACGGGCAGTGGTTGCAGATGAACATCACCAGCAGCGCCGGCGCCCCCCGCGCGTCCTCCAGCGAGACGGTGCGGCCGTCGGTGTCGGGGAGGGAGAAGGGGGGCGCGGGGGTGCCCAGCTCCAGCATGGTGGATGAGACGGGCATGGCATCACCACTTGTTAGGTGTCGAGCGGCGGCGGGCGCCGCCCTGGGCCGCGCGCAGCGCCGCCAGCCCCGCGGGCCGCCCGCGCGGGAGC
>DASUNK010000612.1:0-13491 GCA_036277195.1 Longimicrobiaceae bacterium
ACTTGTGGTCCGCCACGTCGTGCAGCAGCGCGGCCAGCTCCACCACGTACGGGTCCGCGCCCTCCTCGGCCGCCAGCCGCAGCGCCGTGCGCCGCACCCGGTCCACGTGCCACCAGTCGTGCCCCGTCGCGTCGCCCGCCATGCGCTCGCGGGCGAAGGCCTCGGTGCGGGCCAGGATCTCGGCTCGGCTCATCGGCGGAAGCTACTCCGCCGGCCGCGCGCCGGGCAACGGCACCGCCCCTGCATCGCCTCGCCCGGATACCCCGAGCGGACGGGAGGCGTGGGCGTGAGCATCCCCGAATACCACATCTTCACCCGGGACGGCGACGCGCTGGCGGAGGTGGACGAGGTGCTGCGCACCCTGCAGGCGCGCGGCCTCTCCGCCCAGGCCGCGGGCTTCCACAAGTACCTGCACGTCACCCGCGCCGGGCAGACGGTGGTGTTCCTGGAATCGCGCCAGGCGCCGCTGGCCGCCGCGCTGCGCGGCCGCCCCGGCTGGCGCGAGCCCGGCGACGAGGCCCTCCCCTCCTGACCCGGGCATCCACCTCCATCCCCCGAGCGTGCCCATGCTGCACATCACCAACGGTGACACGGCCGCCGGCGTCCTGCGGCTGGCGGGCGTCCCCGGCCCGGTGCTCCCCTGGCGCGACGTCCTGCACGAGGGGCCGGTCCCCGCCGGGCTCCCGCTGGAGGCGCTCTCCGCGGTGCGGGCGCGCTTCATCGCGGAGGGGTGGGCCCCGGAGGACGAGGTGCTGCGCTCCTTCGCCGAGCGCGACGCGGCGCTCCGCGGCTTCCGCGACCACGCCGAGGTGGTGCTCTGGTTCGAGCACGACCTGTACGACCAGCTCCAGCTGATCCAGGTGCTGGACTGGCTGGCGGGAGAGGAGCGCGGGGCCACGCGCCTGTCGCTGGTCTGCCGCGCCGAGTACCTGGGCTCCGCGCGCCCCGCGCGGCTGGCGGAGCTCTTCGAGACGCGCGCCGAGGTGTCGGACGCCCAGCTCGCCCTGGCCCGCGCGGCGTGGGAGGCGTTCCGCGCCCCGGATCCCACGGCGGTCGAGGCGCTGGCGGCGGGGGACACCTCCGCCCTCCCCTTCCTCGGCGCCGCGCTCGTCCGCCACCTGGAGCAGTTCCCCTCGCTGCACAACGGGCTCTCGCGCAGCGAGCAGCAGGCCGTCTCCGGGCTGCGCTCGGGCTCGCGCGAGGTGGGGGAGCTCTACACCGGCACGCACCACGGGATGGAGGAGCCGGTGTGGCTGGGAGATTCCACCTTCGCCTGCTACCTGGAAGGGCTGAGCGGAGGAGAGCAGCCGCTGGTGCTCTTCGACGACGGCTCGCCGGTGGAGGCCCCCCGCAACGGCGACGGCCAGGCGTTCTACGCCCGGCGGGTGACGCTCACCGAGGCGGGACGCGCGGTGGAGGCGGGGTGGGCCGACCGGGTGCGGCTGAACGGCATCGACCGCTGGCTGGGCGGCGTGCACCTGCGCGGCCGCGACCTGCCCTGGCGGTGGGACGCGGGCCGGCGGGCGCTGGCCCGCGGCGAATCTTCCCCCGCCGGACGGGAGTAGTCCCTCAGATGGAGACGGACGCCGCCCCGATCAAGCTGCAGCCGATCAAGGACGAGGAGCTGAAGAAGGAGCAGCTCGAGCAGATGAAGCTCCGCGCCACGGGGCTGCTCGTGCTCGCCTTCTTCGTCTATATCGCCGCGCGGGTGCTCGAGGTCCGCTGGCCCGCGCTGGCCTACCTGCGCGCCACCGCCGAGGCGGCCATGGTGGGCGGGCTGGCGGACTGGTTCGCCGTCACCGCCCTCTTCCGCTACCCGATGGGGATCCGCATCCCCCACACCGCCATCGTCCCCAACCGCAAGGACCGCATCGGCCGCAGCCTGGGGAACTTCGTGCAGAACAACTTCCTCTCCCCCGCCGTCATCCGCGGCAAGCTGCGCTCGGCGGAGATCGCGCGGAGGATCGCCGAGTGGCTGGCGCAGCCCGAGCACGGCGAGGTGGTGGGGAAGCACGCCGCCGCCGCCGTCACCGGCGTGATCCAGGTGCTGCGCGACGAGGAGGTGCAGGAGATGATCGAGCACTCCCTGGTCACCCGCGTGCGCAAGACGCAGGTCACGCCCCTGCTGGGGACGGTGCTCTCGCTGGTGACGGCGGGGAACCGGCACCAGGAGCTGTTCGACTCGGCGCTGCGCCTGATGGGCCGGCTCTTCGACGAGAACCGCGACGCCCTGCGCGAGCGCATCCGCCAGGAGCTCCCCTGGTGGGTGCCCACGCCGATCGACGAGAAGATCTACGAGCGCATCGTCCGCGGGGTGGAGAACACCCTGCACGAGGTGAGCTCCGACCCCGAGCACCCGATGCGGGGGCGCTTCAACGAGGCGGTGCTGGAGTTCGTGGAGCGCCTCCGGCACGCGCCCGACACCATCGCCCGGGGCGAGGCGCTGAAGGAGGAGCTGCTGCAGCACCCCGCCGTGCGGCAGTACTCCGACTCGCTCTGGGGCGACATGAAGGCCTCCGTCATCCGGCACAGCGCGGACCCCGACTCGGAGTTCCGCCGCCGCGTGGGACAGGCGGTGACGCGCTTCGGCCAGTCGCTGCAGGAGGACGAGGAGCTGCTGGAGAAGATCGAGGGGTGGATCGAGAGCGCGGCCCTCTACGTGGTGGAGCAGTACCGGCACGAGGTGGCGGACCTGATCTCCACCACCGTGGCCGCCTGGGACCCGGACGACACCACGCGCAAGATCGAGCTGCAGATCGGGCGCGACCTGCAGTTCATCCGCATCAACGGCACGCTGGTGGGCGGGCTGGCGGGGCTGCTGATCTACACCATCTCACAGCTCCTCGCCGGCTGAGTCTCCCGTTCCGCAACCGAACGTTTCCTTTGATCCCGGGCGGCGCCGGTGCAACATAGAGGTTGCGCGGGTTTCGTGGCCACGCGGGTCGCGGACGACGCACTCTCCTTATATCGCGGCCTTCACAATGACCTTCGTTTACAACGCGCATTCCGATGAAAGTCGCGAATCACAGTGGCACCATTACTTGCAGGTTCGGGAGCACACCGGCGACATCATCGCCGCCAGCCGGGAATCAGCACGTGAGTTGGGCGGCACGCTCAGCCAGAGCTTGTCGAAGGTAGGACTTGCGTTTCGATCAGGGATGGATGTCCTCTCGGCCGATATACGCGAGGTAGAGGCGAAAGTCGCCGAGCTCACCCATTTGATGGACTGGCGCACCAGCGTCCTCATCTCGCAGCAGTTCGTCGCCAACGTGCTGATCGGGAACGTGGCCGAGCTTCTGCGTATCCCTGATGCGCAGAAGGAGCGGCAGTACCATGTCACGAGAGGGCTGGAGTTCTTCCGGAACGCGGGGAAGAACCCGAAGCGCTATGCGGACGCACTGGAGCACCTGCGTGCCGCTGAAAAGCACGATCGGACCGATTACGTAGTCCTCTACCACATCGGCCTGATCTATCTGCACGACCCCGCCAGCTTGGACCTGCCCGCCGCGGAGGACTACTTCCGCCGGGCCGCCGACTATGCTGGCGACGAGACCGAGCCGGGTATGGCGCACGGGCCCAATCTCTTGCGAGAAAGGGTCGACATCCCCTTCCCCACCGCCGGAGATCCCGAGTTTGCCCGTACCTTCGCCGCTAAAGCGTATTTCGAGGCGGCAGTCTCGTGCTACCTGCAGGGAAAGCTTCGCGATGCTACTTCGCTCGCTGCGGAGACGCTGAAGCTGGAGCCAGCGTTGCTCGAAGCGGGCGTCGTCCGCATCAAAGCACTCTTGGAGTTAGGTGAGCCTGGCGCGGCGGCGGAGCTACTGGAATGGGTAGTCCGGCAGGATTCCCGCTATTATGTCCGAGCGGCTGCGGAGCTGGCGGAGGTGCCAGAGATTACGGGCCTGTTGGCGCGGTTGCACCAGGAAGCTGAGAGCATCGCGCAGGCGCGAGTCATCCTCGGAGAGGCTGTGCTCGCCACCGCCCTTGATTTCATCTCCTTCGTACACGCGCAGGGCGGAGCCGCCAGCGAAGCCGAGCTGTCGGACGCGAGAGAGCTAGCGCGCACCGCCAGGGAGTTGGCGGAGCGCGCGGAGTATGCTGACCGCCTCGCAGCAGCTCGCACAGCTGGTGAGGTATACACCCGAGTGGGTGCCGTAATCAACCACGTTCAGCAGGATCAGATCCAGAGGCTTGAAGCCGAACGCAGCTCGCTGCGCAGGCACCTTGAAAAAAAGAGCCAGGAGCTTGCGCAGCAGATTGACAGTGCTGTCAAGCGAATGCGACACGATGCACGCCACAGGCTGGAGCAGCGTAAATCTGATGTAGAGAGCGGCCTGCAGGCGCGGAAGCTCATCAGCGGTTACGGATGCGCAATGTCGTGCTTGTCCTATCTGATATTAGTCGGAATACTGGTCGGCGTAGTCTTCAAGATATTTGAGGATTTGCAGGGGGATCTCGAGGACATGGGGGGATTGGCAATTTGGAGCGGCTTCGGTGGTGTTTGCCTACTCGTAGCCTTCCTGTTGACGAGACTGCACAACACGATAGACCGGCGGACGATCCGCGGGTTGAAGGCGCGGATCAGGACCGCTCAGCTAAACGCGGAGCAGGAGGTGGAGAAATACCGAAAAGAACAGGAGGGTGAGTTCAATACCGAAACGTCTGACGTCCGGAACCGGCTCCGCCAACTCGATCTCGACCTCGAGATGCTGGCGAAGCGTCATCGGGAAGTGTTGGAGGCCATCCCGGTTCCGACCACGCCACCTGCCAGGCTGCCTCCGATCGGATAGGAACTCGTCACTGCTCTGTCTTTTCCATCCCCTCGACCACCATCAGTTCCGTCGAGATGTCACTGCCCGTGCGCAGCAGCGGCCGCTCGGCCGAGCGCACCGTGAGCTCGAAGACGTCCGGCCGCGCGTAGTGCCCCGCCACGTCCAGGTCCCAGCGGGTGCCCTGCAGCGCCTCCAGGTCCACGTCGGCGTAGAGGATCTCCTCGCGCTCGCGCACGGGGCCGGCCAGGAAGGCGCCGTTCGGCCCCACGATGGCGCTGTCGCCCGGGTTGATCCACGTCTTCTCCGGCGCGTAGAGCCGCTTGAACTCCAGGCGGTCCGGCACCTGGTCGCGGTGCAGCGCCATCCCGCACCCCATCACCACCACCCGCCCCTCGCGGGCGATGTGCCGGAGCGTGGCCAGCCACGCCTCGCCGTGGTCCCAGGTGGCCGCGACGTACACCTGCACCCCCGCCGCGTAGAGGGCGTAGCGGGCCAGCGGCATGTAGTTCTCCCAGCAGACCAGCCCGCCCACCCGGCCGAACGGCAGCTCGTGCGGCCGCAGGGTGGTGCCGTCGCCCTGCGCCCATACCAGCCGCTCGCCCCCCGTGGGCACCAGCTTGCGGTGCCGCCCCAGCACGCTCCCGTCCGCGCCCAGGTAGAGGAGCGAGTTGTAGAGGGTGGCACCGCTCCCCTCCGTCGCCCGCTCGGTGACGCCGATGGCCACGTGTACTCCCGCCTCGCGCGCCGCGCGGCCCAGCCGCTCGGTGGCCTCCCCGGGGATGGACACGGCGTTGGCCACCAGCTCCGCGTGCAGCTCGCGCAGCAGGGCGCCGCGCCCGGCGGGGATGGTCCACACCCAGTCCGGGTAGCAGGGGACGAAGCTCTCGGGGAAGGCCACCAGCGCCGCGCCGCGCGCGCCCGCCTCGGCGATCAGCGCGCACGCCTTCTCCACCGTGGCCTCGCGGTCCAGGAATACGGGGGCCGCCTGGGCGACCGCCAGCCGGACGGTGCGGCTCATCTCGCCTCCCGCGGCGGGGGGCTGTCTATCTCGTTCACTTTGATTATCTTGGTGGTGAGATCCGGCGCGCTTCCACCCCTCCGGGAGTCTCGCATGCCGTTCCCGCTCCCCGTCGACTTCGAGATCGTCCGCCACGCGCTCCCCCAGGTCATCCGCCGGGGCGTGGAGTACTTCCGCGCGGGCAACGTGGTCTTCTCGGCCTGGCGCGGCGACGACCTCATCGCCGAGGTCACCGGGACCGAGGGATACTGGGTGACCCTCTGCCGCGAGCCCGCGGGCGACCTGCGGGGGAAGTGCACCTGCCCGTACATGCAGGAGCGCACGGACTGGTGCAAGCACGTGGTGGCGGCGGTGCTCGACGCCCGCGTGCGTGCCCGGCTGGAGGCGGAGCAGCCGCTCGACGAGCTCCTCACCGAGCTCTCGCCCGAGCAGCTGCGCGGGCTGGTGCAGCGGATGGCCGAGCGCGATGCGGGCGTGTACGACCTGGTGCTCGCCGCCTGCGGCGAGGCCGAGCCCGCCCCGGAAGCAGCTCTACCCCTCCCCGCCCGCAAGGCGTCCTGACCCCCTACGCCGGCTGAGCCGCGGGGAGGGCGCAGAAGCCCTGCTCCTCGACCCCGAGCGCGCCGTTCATCCGGTTGAAGAAGTTCTCCGCCGCCACCGCGGCGGCCAGCTCCACGATCTCCCGCTCCCCGAACCAGCGCCGCGCCTCCGCGAAGGTCTCGTCCGAGACCCGCCCGCCCACCTGCGTCATCTCGTCCGCGAACGCCAGCGCCGCCCGCTCCGCCGGGGTGAAGAGCGGGCTGGTGCGGTACTCCATCACCGCGCCGAGCTTCTCCGGCGCGATCCTCGCCTTGCGCCCCAGGTACGCGCCGTAGTCCGAGCACCAGCCGCAGCCGTTGATCTCCCCCGCCAGCTGCATGGCCAGGCGGCGCACCACCGGGTCCAGCCGGATCTTCCCCTGCGCGAACGCGCCCATCTGCACGTAGGGGACGATGAAGCGCGGGTTGTGGGCCATCACCTGGATCGGCAGGTACTCCTTGCCGTCGCGCCAGCGCGCGACGCGGTTGGCGAAGCGGGCCAGGAGCGGGGCCCGTCTGCCGGAGAGAGGGGTGACGCGCGGCATGCTCGCTCTCCTATCTGCGTGGGCCCACCAGGCGCGTCCACTCCACCAGCGCCTCCAGCAGCTTGCGGACGAAGCGGCGGGTGGGCTCGTCGGTGAGGCGGCCGTCCACGTCGAACTTCTCGTGCGCGCGGAACACCAGCACCTCCGGCTGCAGGAGCGCCAGCGTGCGGGTGAACACGAAGCTCTGCCGCAGCTGCGCCTGCGCCCGCGCCGTTCCCGTCTGCCCCGGGCTGGCACCCATGATGGCGGCCGGCTTCCCCGCCAGCGCCGAGGAGCTGACCGGGCGCGAGGCCCAGTCCACGGCGTTCTTCAGCACCCCCGGGATCCCGTGGTTGTACTCCGGGGTGGCGATGAGCAGCGCGTCCGCCTCGCGGATGGCGGTGCGCAGCGCCTGCACGGCGTCCGGCACCCCCTCCAGCTCCAGGTCCTCGTTGTAGAGGGGGAGCTCCGCCAGGTCGAAGGTGTCGACGGTGACGCCCTCCGGCGCCAGCTCCTGGGCGGCCCGCAGCAGGGCCCGGTTGTACGAGTCCGCCCGCAGGCTCCCGGCGATTCCGATGAACCGCAGGGGCCGTGCGGGCGCCGCGCCAGCGGCCTCCGACATTCGCGCCTCCGCTCGTGGTTGCGAGGTGATTCTACCGCAGCGGGGCCAGCCCGGCCTCGATGCGTCCGCGCTCCGTCTCCAGCCATGGGGGAAGCCGCAGGCTGGAGCCCAGCGCCTCCTCCGGCTCGTCCACCGCGAAGCCCGGGCCGTCGGTGGCGATCTCCAGCAGCAGCCCGTCGGGCGCGCGGAAGTAGATGCTCTGGAAGTACTCCCGGTCCAGCACCGGGGTCACCTGCACGCCGAGCGAGAGCAGGTGGTCGCGCCACTCCAGCTGCTGCTCCGCGTCCGCCGCGCGGAAGGCTACGTGGTGCATCTGCCCCGCCCCGCCGCGGGCCTGCCGGCCGCCGCGCGGCCAGCCGAAGAAGGTGAGCGAGCTGTGCGGCGCCACCTCCCGTCCGTCGTAGCCGGCCCAGAACCAGTGCGGGACCTGCGGCGCGTCCTGGTTCACGCTCTTCTTCACCAGCCGCAGCCCCAGCGCCTGCGTGTAGAAGGCGTCGGCTTCCTCCACGCTCCCGGTGATGGCGCTGACGTGGTGGATGCCGGTGAGCGCCATGTCCGGCGTCACCTCCGGCACCGGCTCGGGCCAGGGGGCGGCCAGGGCGGCCTCGGCGTGCACCGCCGCCAGCTCGTCGGCCGCGGGGACGATCTCCCGCTCCCCAGCGCGTCCGCGGGCTCGTCCACCGCGTAGCCGGGCCCGCGCGTGGCGAGCTCCAGCACCTGCCCGTCGGGGTCCGCGAAGTAGAGGCTGCGGAACCAGCGCCGGTCGATGGGGCCGGTGGTGGCCACCCCCGCGTCGTTCAGCCGCCGCTTCCACTTCCGCAGCGCCTCCTCCGTCTCCACTCCCAGCGCCACGTGGTGCACCCCGCCGATCCCCCAGGCGCCGCGCGCCGCGTGCGGCCACTCGAAGAAGGTGAGGATCGTCCCCGGGCTCCCGGTCCGATCGCCGAAGTAGAGGTGGTAGGAGCCGGGGTCGTCGAAGTTGACCGTGCGCTTCACCAGCCGCACGCCCAGCAGGTCGCGGTAGAACGCGAGCGTCCGCCGGGCGTCCGTCGCCACCATGGTCACGTGGTGGAATCCCTCCGTCACGAGCGGCTTCATCCCGTCTCCCTCCAGCCATCTCAGTCCTGAGACAACGCGCCGTCCGCCGCCGGCTCCTGCGTGCCCGCGCCGTCGGCCAGTGCGCGCAGCAGGCCGAGGGCGGCCCGCTTGTCCTTCTTCCCCAGCCCGGAGAGCGCCCGCTTGATGCGCGCCGCGTGCTCGGGAAAGACCCGCCGCACCAGCGCCTCGCCCGCGGGGGTGAGGGCGGCCACGCGGGCGCGGCGGTCGGCCGGGTCCTCGCGGCGCTCCACCAGCCCCCGCGCCTGCAGCCGGTCCACCAGGTAGGTGATGCCGCCGCTCGACACCAGGATGCGGCGCTGCACCTCGCCCAGCATCATCGGCCCCCGGTGGTGGAGGGCCTCCAGGATGCCGAACTCGGCCAGCGTGAGCCCGTGCCGGGCCACGTCGTCGGCCGCGTGCGCCAGCACCGCGTTGTGGGCTCGCGCCAGCGCCACCCAGAGGCGCAGCGCCAGCGTCTGGCCGCCTTCGCGGTCGGTCTCCTCGCTCGCGGGAGCGGTGCGCCGGGTATTCATCTCAGTACTAAGATGACCCGCTTTCCCGATTCGTCAAGTTCCGCCCATCGCCACTCCGCCGTATCTTCCCCGCATGACCAACGACACCGAGCTGCCCGGCCACCCGCGCGCGGCGGAGCTGGTGCGGCGGCTGGAGCTGCGGCCGCACCCGGAGGGCGGCTGGTACCGCGAGGTCTTCCGCTCCCCGCACACCGTGCGCCCGGACGACGGGCGTCCCCCGCGCAGCGCGCTGACGGTGATCCACTTCCTCCTGGCCGGAGGCGGCCACAGCCGCTGGCACCGCGTGGCCTCGGACGAGGCGTGGAGCTGGGTGGAGGGCGACCCGCTGGAGCTGATGCGCATCCTCCCGGACGGCGTCCTGGCCCGCGTGCGCCTGGGAGCGCCGGGCGAGGGTGCGGAGCCGGTGGCGGTGGTGCCCGCCGGCGAGTGGCAGGCGGCGCGCACCCTGGGCGCGTACACGCTGGTGGCGTGCGCGGTGGGCCCGGGCTTCGACTTCGCCGACTTCGCTATGCTGGCCGACGCGCCCGCGGAGGCCGAGGCGGTGCGCCGCCGCCACCCGGACGCGGCCGCGCTGATCTGACCCTCCCGGGCTCCGCCGGGGCGTGCCAAACCCGCCCCGGCGAATTACATTGCCGCCCCTTGCACCCCGAACTCCCGAAGAGACGAACCGACCGCCGCCGCATGAGCCTCCTCGAATCGCCGTCCGCCCTCGAAGCCGCGTCCGAGCCCGCGGTCACCGTGGACGAGCTGTGCTCCTTCCTCCAGCGGGCGGGCGGCGAGGACGTGGAGCTGCTCTGCGACTTCGCCCGCCTCTTCTTCGCCAAGGTCCCCCGCCCGCTCCTGCAGGAGCGCTCGGTGGAGGAGCTGGGCGCCCTGACCGTGGCGGCCTTCGAGTTCCTGAAGCGCTCGCGCCCCGACGTGGTGAACGTGGAGATCGCCGACCCGCGCGACGAGGGGTGGCGCGCCCCCGTCTCGGTGCTGCGGGCCGAGATGGGCGACCGGCCCTTCATCGTGGACACCATCCGCGAGTACCTGAGCGGCGAGCAGATCCCCATCCTCCACTACATCTACCCCGTCTTCCGCGTGCAGCGCGACGCGCAGGGGCAGGTGGTGGCCGTGGGCGAGCCGGCCTCGGGGGGGCTGGAGGCGCTGGTGCACTGCGAGATCCCCCACCTGGCCAGCGCGTCGCGGCGCGAGGAGATCCGCGCCGAGGTGGAGCGCCGCCTGGCCGACGTGGTGGAGGCCACGCGCGACTTCGACGCCATGCTGGCCGCCATGGACCGGGTGACGGCGGCCGTCCGCGGCTACGTGCGCCGCTTCCCGGACCACGCCGAGGAGTACGCCGAGGTGGCCGAGTTCCTCCGCTGGCTGCGCGACGGGAACTTCGTCTTCCTGGGCTACCGCGAGTACGACATCCTGGGCGAGGGCGACGAGGCGACGGTGGCGGCCAACGCCGAGTCGGGGCTCGGGATCCTGGCGGACCCGGAGAGCTCGAAATACCAGCAGCCGGTGCGGCTGGCCACGCTGACCGAGGAGTTCCGCGCCCGCGTCACCGGCGGACCGCTGCTGCTGGTATCGAAATCCAACGCCGAGTCCACCGTGCACCGGCGGGCGCGGATGGACTACGTGGGGATCAAGAAGCTGGACGAGAGCGGCGTGGTGGTGGGGGAGTGGCGCTTCCTGGGGCTCTTCACCTCGCAGGGGTACGCGCAGAACGCCTCGGAGGTGCCGATCCTGCGCCGCAAGCTCAAGCGCCTGCTGGACGACAGCCGCACCCGCCCGGGCTCGCACGACTACAAGGAGATCATCTCCATCGTGCAGTCCATCCCCAAGGAGGAGCTGTTCGCGGCGCCGGTGGAGGAGCTGCGCAAGGAGGTGGACACCGTCCTCTCGCACATCTTTAGCGACGAGGTGACGGTGGCGCTGCGGCCCGACCCGCTGCGCCAGGGGGTGGCGGTGCTGGCCATCCTCCCCCGCGGCCGGTACAGCAGCGAGGCCCGGCAGAAGGTGGGCGACCTGCTGCTGGAGCGCTTCGGGGGGCCGGTGCTCCACCACCAGCTGGTGATGGGGGACAACGACCAGGCGCGGCTGCACTTCTTCCTGAAGACGCGCGACGGGCAGCCGCCGGTGGACCCGCGCGAGGTGGAGGCCGAGATCGCCCGGCTCATCCGCTCGTGGGAGGACCGGCTGCGCGACGCGCTGCTGGCGCTCGACGGCGAGGAGGAGCGCGAGCGGCTGGCGGCGGCGTACGCCCCCGCCTTCAGCGCGGAGTACCGCGCGGCCAGCTCGCCGGCGGCGGCGGTGCACGACGTGGTGAACATCGAGCGCATGCTCCGCGGCGGGCACGCCGAGGCGGTGCACCTGCGCAACGCCGCCGGCCCGGACGACGGCGTGCCCGGCACCACCAGCCTGAAGCTCTACCTCAAGGGCGAGCGGCTGGTGCTCTCGGACTTCATGCCGATCCTGGAGGACGCCGGGGTCCGCGTGATCGAGGTGGACACCTTCGCGCTGGAGGGCCCCTCGCTGCCGCGGGTGATGATCTACTCCTTCGCGGTGCAGACGCGCGCGGGGGCGGCCATCCCCGACGAGCACGCCGAGAAGCTGGCGGAGATGCTCCTGGCCGCCCGCACCGGCGACGCCCAGCGCGACCCCTTCAACGCGCTCGTTCTCGGGGTGGGGCTGCGCTGGCGCGAGGTGGACATGCTGCGCACCTACGCCAACTACGCCTCGCAGATCGGGGCCATCCCCTCGCGGCTGTCGCCGGTGCGCGCGCTGCTGGCGTACCCGCGCGTGGCCCGGCTGCTGGTGGACCTCTTCCACGCCCGCTTCGCCCCCGGCCGGCACGCCACCAAGGCGGAGCTGGAGGCGCTGCGCCGCGAGCTGGGCCCGGAGCTGGAGAAGGTGACCTCGCTGGCCGACGACCGGGCGCTGCGCCGGCTAATGGGGCTGGTGGAGGCCACGGTGCGCACCAACTACTTCCGCCACGGCGGGGCGGACCCCACCGGGCGCAGCGGCGGCGTGCCGTACATCTCCATCAAGGTGCGCTGCGCCGACGTGGAGGAGCTGCGGCGGCAGCGGCTCCTCTTCGAGATCTACGTGCACTCCTCGCGCATGGAGGGGGTGCACCTGCGCGCGGCACCCGTCTCGCGCGGCGGCATCCGCTGGAGCGACCGGCACGACGACTTCCGCACCGAGGTGCTGGGGCTGGTGACCACGCAGGTGGTGAAGAACGCCACCATCGTCCCCAGCGGCTCCAAGGGGGGCTTCATCACCAAGCGCACCCCGCCCGACCGCGACCAGGCGCTGGCCGAGGCGGCGGAGCAGTACCGCACCCTCATCCGGGGGATGCTGGACGTGACCGACAACCTGGTGGACGGGAAGGTGGTGCACCCGCCCCAGGTGGTGCGGCACGACGCCGACGACCCCTACCTGGTGGTGGCGGCCGACAAGGGGACGGCCCACCTCTCGGACGTGGCCAACGCGGTGGCGGCGGAGTACGGCTTCTGGCTGGGCGACGCCTTCGCCTCGGGCGGGGGGCACGGCTACGACCACAAGGAGGAGGGGATCACCGCCCGCGGCGGCTGGGAGTGCGTGAAGCGCCACTTCCGCGAGCTGGGGAAGGACATCCAGGCCACCCCCTTCACCGTGGCCGGCATCGGCGACATGAGCGGCGACGTGTTCGGGAACGGGATGCTCCTCTCGCCGCAGATCCGGCTGGTGGCCGCCTTCGACCACCGCCACGTCTTCGTGGACCCGAACCCGGACCCGGCGCGCTCCTTCGCGGAGCGGAAGCGTCTCTTCGCCCTCCCCCGCTCCAGCTGGGACGACTACGACCGCGCCACGCTCTCGCCGGGGGCGATGATCGTCCCCCGCGCCTCCAAGGAGCTGGAGGTGACGCCGGAAGCGCGCGCCGCGCTGGGGCTCGCCGAGGGGGTGGAGCGGCTGGACGGCGAGGGGCTGGTGCGCGCGGTGCTGCAGGCGCCGGTGGAGCTGCTCTGGAACGGCGGCATCGGCACCTACGTGAAGGACCGCGAGGAGACGCACGCCGAGGTGGGCGACACCGCCAACGACCCGGTGCGGGTGAACGCCGACGAGCTGCGCTGCAAGGTGATCGGCGAGGGGGGGAACCTGGGGCTCACCCAGCGGGCGCGCATCGCCTTCGCCCTGCGCGGCGGGCGGCTGAACACCGACGCGCTGGACAACTCGGCCGGCGTGGACATGTCGGACCACGAGGTGAACCTCAAGATCCTGCTCAACCGGGTGGTGCAGGACGGGGAGATGTCCACGGAGCAGCGCAACGACCTGCTGCGGGAGATGACGGACGAGGTGAGCGAGCTGGTGCTGCA
>DASUNK010000613.1:0-8658 GCA_036277195.1 Longimicrobiaceae bacterium
GGTCGATCACCTCGTCGAGCGGCACGGTGCCGGCACGGCCCAGGATCATCCCGTCGAGAAAGACCTCGGGGGCGCACGGCGTCGCGCCGCGGGTGAGCACCACCTGCACCCCGCGGCCGTGCCGGTTGGGGATGGCGCCCACCCCGGGCTGCCGGCGCAGCACGTCCGAGATCTCCACCGGGTGCTGCTGCTCGATCTCGCGGCGGGTGACGAAGCGGCCCGCCCCCTGCTCGCGGCGCTCGTAGAAGCCGTTCATCTCCAGGCGGCGCACCCGCTCCTCGAAGCGGGTGCGCACCACCAGCGGCTCCATGCGCACCGCGGCGGTGGAGAGGCGCAGGTCCACCTCCACCGTCTCGTGCGAGAAGACGCGCACCGTCCCCGCGGTGCCGGCCTGGTAGCCCACGCGCTCGGCGCGGAGGCGGTAGCTCCCCGCGTCGCGCAGCGCCAGCAGGAAGGCGCCGGCCGAGTCGGTGCGCGCCGTGGCCGTGTCGCCGAGGGGGGAGAGGGCGATGACGGTGGCCTCGGGCACCGGCTGCGACGAGGCGGCGTCCAGCACCCGGCCGCGGATGCTCTGGGCGGCGGCGGGCACGGCCGCCAGCGCCAGCAGGAGCGGGAGGGAGAGGAGCGCGTGCGGTCGCGGCATGGGGCGGCGGGGGGCAAGGGTCCGGGACGTGGCGCGTGTGGCGTCTACTACCAGCGCGGCGGGGAGATGTTTCCGCGCCGCGCCGCGGTGGCGTGGCGGTAGACGGCGCGGGAGAGGTCCGCCGCCAGCCGCCGGGCCGCCGCCCGGTCCGTGAATCCCCGGGTGAGCACCACCAGCACGTACGGCGCCCGGCCCGGCGGGTAGACGATCGCCCCGTCGTGGTCGATGCCGGTGATCCACCCCGTCTTGTTGGCCACCGGCGTCCCCGGCGGCAGGCCGGCGGGGATCATCTCCCGAAACGCCTGCCGCTGGAGGATGGCCACCATCTCGCGGGTGGCCGCGGGCGAGGCGCCGCGCCCCGAGGCCACGGCCTCCAGCACCTTCATGAAGCCGTACGCCGTGGTGGTGTTGTTCATCCCCGCGCGGTAGGCGGGGATGTCCTCCACCCCGCGCAGCACGTGCATGTCCGCGGCGCCCAGCTCGCGCAGGGTGGCGGCGATGCGGCGCGGCTCGGCCAGGTCGATCACCAGGTTGGTGGCCAGGTTGCTGGAGCGGGTGATCATCCGGTCCACCAGCTCGCGCACGGTGGCGCGCCCGCCCACGCGCAGGTAGAGCGCGGAGTCGCTGTCCTCGGCCGGGGTGAGCGAATACGCGCTCCCGTCGGCGATGCTGGCGAAGGCGTTGCGCACCGCCACCGAGTCGTCCAGCGAGAGCTCGCCCCGGTCCGCGCGGCGGAAGAGCTCCAGCATCACCGGCACCTTCATGGTGCTGGCGGCGTGCATGCGGAGGTGTGCGTCGAGGAGGAGCGAGTCGCCGGTGGCCAGGTCGCAGAAGGCCACCGAGACCCGGGCGCTGTCGGCGGCGGCGGCGCGGATCATCGTGCGCAGCTCGGCCTCCAGCGCCGCCAGGCCGGCGCCGGGGGCGGCGGCGCGGGACGCGGGCGCGCAGGCGGAGAGCAGGGCCAGGGCGAGGGCGGCGGCTTCGCGGCGCATGACGGCTCGGCGGAGGGGGTGGAGAGCGGTCGACGGTCTCAAAGTACGCGGCGGCGCGGGAAGGTGGGAGGCTCTCCCCTCTGGCCCGCATCGTGCCCTCCTATGCAGGCGCCATGGACATCACCATCAACTGCCGGCTGGCCGGTGCCCTGGCCGACCGCATCCGCGCGGCGCGCGAGGAGCTCACGCACCGCTGGCTGGTGCGTATCGCCGCGCGGGTGGAGCTCGACCCCAACCACCTCTTCCCCACCGACGAGCTGCTGGACCACGTGCCGCTGCTGATGGACCGCATCGCCGACTACCTGGAAGACCCGGCCGACGAGATCTCCGCCGACGCGCCGGTGACGGGGAAGGCCATCGAGCTGGGCGAGCTGCGCTGGGCGCAGGGCTTCGACGCGCACCAGATCCTCAAGGAGTACGAGATCCTGGGCGGCGTGCTCTTCGCCTTCCTGGTGCGCACCGTGGACAGCATCGACGAGGAGTGCACCCGCAGCGAGCTGCTGGCCTGCGCGCACCGGCTCTTCCGCGCCGTCTCCGTCATCCAGCAGGTCACCACCACGCACTACCTGCGGCTGGCGGGCGAGCGGGTGCACGAGCGCGAGGAGCGGCTGCGCGGCTTCAACCGCATGGTGACCCACGAGCTGAAGAACCGCATCAGCGCCGTGCTGGGAGCGGGGCAGCTCCTGGCAGAGCCCGAGATCGCCGCCGACGCGGCGCGGCGCGAGCGCTTCGTCCGCATGGTGGTGGAGAACGCCGAGGGGATGCAGGGCGTGCTGGAGAACCTGATCGAGCTCTCGCGCATGGACGCGGACGCGCGCCAGCACCGCAACGTGCTCCTCCCCCGCGTGGCCGCCGAGGTGTGCCGCCAGCTGCGCGAGATGGCGCAGGCGCAGGGGGTGGAGGTGCGGCTCTCGCCCGACCTCCCCGAGGTGGAGGTGAACGCGGCGGCGCTGGAGCTCTGCCTCGCCAACTATGTCTCCAACGCCATCAAGTACGCGGACCCCGCCCGGGAGCACCGCTGGGTGGAGGTGTGCGCCCACGCGCAGGAGCGGGAGGGCGGCGGCGGCGAGCTGGTGCTGGAGGTGGAGGACAACGGCCTGGGCGTGCCGCCGGAGGCCCGGGCGCAGCTCTTCACCCGCTTCTTCCGGGCCCACGGCGCCACAGTGACGGGGGTCGAGGGGACGGGGCTGGGCCTCAGCATCGTGCGCGACACGGTGGAGGCGCTGGGCGGGCGGGCCTGGGCCGAGTTCGACACCCCGGCGGGCGGCTCGCGCTTCCTGATCGCGCTCCCCTGCCGCCGCGCCGGCGACCGGCAGCCCCGCGCGAACGGCGCCGCCTCCGGGTGAAGACGAGAATCTTTTCAGGGGGAACCCGCGGCCGTACGTTGACGTACCTCCCTGGACCGGTCCTCCCCTTTCCGCAGGAATCCCGATTGATGCAAGGCAGTACGACTGTAGAGGCGGGACGCCGCGTTTCGCGCATGGAGGCGCTCAAGCGCGCCGTCTCGGACCACGTCACCTATACGCTCGCCCGCGACTACAACACCGCCACCGAGCGCGACGTGTACATGAGCGTGGCGTGGACCATCCGCGACCGGCTGGCCGAGCGCTGGGCCGCCACCCAGGCGTGGTACCACACCCACGACGCCAAGCGCGTCTACTACCTCTCGCTGGAGTTCCTCATGGGGCGCACCATGGGGAACGCGCTGCTGAACCTGGGGCTGGAGGGCGCCATCGCCGAGGCGCTCGACGAGCTGGGCTACCGGCTGGAAGCGCTGGAGGAGGCCGAGCCCGACGCGGGGCTGGGGAACGGCGGCCTGGGGCGCCTGGCCGCCTGCTACCTGGACTCCATGGCCACCCTGGAGCTCCCCGGCTACGGCTACGGCATCCGCTACGAGCACGGCATCTTCCGCCAGGCCATCGTGGGCGGCCGCCAGGTGGAGCGCCCGGACAACTGGCTGCACGACGACAACCCCTGGGAGATCGCCCGCCCCGACCGCACCTACCGGGTGAAGTTCTACGGCCGGGTGGAGGGCCGCCCCGGCGAGAGCGGCCGCATCCACTACGACTGGACGGACACCCACGACGTGCTGGCGATGGGGTACGACACCCCGATCCCCGGCTACCGCAACGGCACCGTCAACACCCTGCGCCTCTGGGCGGCCAAGGCCACCCAGGAGTTCGACCTGGACGACTTCATCAGCGGCAACTACGTGGCCGCGGTGGAGGCCAAGACGCGGACGGAGACCATCTCCAAGGTGCTCTACCCGCCCGACGACACCGGCGAGGGGAAGGAGCTGCGCCTCAAGCAGCAGTACTTCTTCGTCACCGCCACGCTCCAGGACATCCTGGCCCGCTACCTGACCGAGCGCCGCGACTTCCGCGACTTCACCGAGAAGGTGCAGGTCCAGCTCAACGACACCCACCCCGCGGTCGCCATCCCCGAGCTGATGCGGCTGCTGATGGACGACCACAACCTGGAGTGGGACCAGGCGTTCGACCTCGCCCGCGCCACCTTCGCCTACACCAACCACACCGTGCTCCCCGAGGCGCTGGAGGTGTGGCCGGTGGAGCTGTTCGGGAAGCTGCTGCCGCGCCACCTGGAGCTGGTGCGCGAGATCGACCGGCGCTTCCGCCACCGGGTGCGCGAGCGCTTCCCGGACGACCCCGCGCGCGAGGAGCGCATGGCCATCCTCTCCGGCGGCATGCTGCGCATGGCCCACCTGGCCATCGTGGGGAGCCACACCACCAACGGGGTGGCGGCGCTGCACACCGAGATCCTGAAGCACAGCATCTTCCGCGACTTCCACGAGCTCTGGCCGGAGCGCATCACCTCGGTGACCAACGGCGTCACCCAGCGCCGCTGGATGCTCAAGGCCAACCCGGGGCAGAGCGCGCTGGTGACCGAGAAGATCCGCGACGGCTGGGTCACCGACCTCCCGCAGCTGGAGGCGCTGGAGCCGTTCGCGGACGACGCGGCCTTCCGCGAGCGCTGGCGCGCGGTGAAGCGGGCCAACAAGGAGCGGCTGGCCGAGCTGGTGTGCCGCGAGACCGGGGTGGAGGTGGACCCGGCGGCGATGATGGACGTGCAGGTGAAGCGCATCCACGAGTACAAGCGCCAGCTGATGAACGCGCTGCGGGTGGTGGACCTGTACCTGGAGCTGCGCGACGCCGTGCCGGCCGACGCGGTGCCGCGCGCGGTCCTCTTCGGCGGCAAGGCGGCGCCGACCTACTGGACGGCCAAGCTCATCATCGAGCTCATCACCGCGGTGGCGGCGCAGGTCAACGCCGACCAGCGGGTGCGGGAGGTGCTGCGGGTGGCCTTCATCCCCGACTACCGGGTGTCGCTGGCGGAACGCATCTTCCCGGGGAGCGACCTCTCGGAGCAGATCTCCACCGCGGGCTACGAGGCGTCGGGGACGGGGAACATGAAGTTCGCGCTGAACGGGGCGCTCACCATCGGCACCCTCGACGGGGCCAACGTCGAGATCGCCGAGGCGGTGGGGCCGGAGAACGTCTTCATCTTCGGGCTCACCGCCGACCAGGTGCAGGAGCAGCGGGCGGGGGGATACGACCCGCGCGCCGTCTACGCGTCCAGCCCGCGGGTGAAGCGGGTGCTGGACCACGTCTCCGACGGCGGCCTCTCGCCGGACGAGCCGGGGCGCTTCCGCCCGCTGGTGGAGCAGCTGCTGGCGCACGACCCCTTCATGGTGCTGGCCGACCTCGACGCCTACGCCGAGGCGCAGCGGCGGGTGGACGCGGCCTTCCGCGACCCCGAGGGGTGGACGCGCTCGGCCATCCTCAACGTGGCGCGCTGCGGCTGGTTCAGCAGCGACCGCTCGGTGCGTGAATATTCGGAACGGATCTGGAAGCTGCGTGACCTCTGAAGTGCGAAGTGCGAAGTGCGAAGTGCGAAAGTGCGAAAGTGCGAACGTGCGAAAGTGCGAACGTGCGAAAGTGCGAAAGTGCGAAAGTGCGAAAGTGCGAAAGTGCGAAAGTGCCAAGGATCGCTGAGATGCCTCTGTCACAGGTGATGCGCCGCTTTCTCGCTCCCTTCTGCCTGGCCCTGCTCGCCGCCGGCCCGCTGGTCGCGCAGGCCAGCGGCACCCTCACCGGCCGGGTGACCGACCCCGGCGGCCGCGCCGTCCCGGCGGCGTACGTGGGGGTGGGCAACGGCCGGGGGACGCAGACCGACGCGTCGGGCGCCTACCGGCTGCGCGGGGTGCCGGCCGGCACCGTGCGGGTGACCGCGTCGCGGCTGGGCTACGCCCCGGTCTTCCGCACCGTGGAGGTGGCGGCGGGCGCCACCGTCGGGGCCGACTTCACCCTGGCGCCGCTGGCGGTGCAGGACGTGGTTCCCCTCTGCTGCGGCGACGACCGCGAGACGGAGCGCTTCCTCCGCGTCCCCTACGCGGTGGGGAGCCTCCCGGTGGACTCGGTCGGCCTCGCCGCGGCCAACACCTTCTCCGAGCTGCTGCAGGCGCGGGTGCCGGGGCTGGTGGTGCAGCGCTCCAGCGGCTCCGTCTTCGCCGGCTCGCGCGTGCGGCTGCGGGGGCCGGTGGGGCTGGCGCTCTCCAACGAGCCGCTGCTGGTGATCGACGGCGTGCGCGCCGACGGCACCCAGCACGCCCAGGTGCTGGAGGTGGGCGGGCAGGCTCCCTCGCGCCTCGACGACCTGAACCCCGAGGACGTGGAGAGCGTGCACCTGCTGCGCGGCCCGGCCGCCACCGCCCGCTACGGCCCGGCGGGCGCCGCCGGCGTGCTGGAGGTGCGCACACGCCGCGGGCTGGTGGGGGGACTGCGGCTGCGCGCGCACGCCGAGGGCGGTGCGCTCGCCGAGGTCACCGCGTACCCGGCCAACTTCGGGCGCCCCGGCACCACGGGGGTGGGCACCACCACGCGCTGCACCCGCGTCCACGCGGCGCTGGCGGCGTGCGCCCTCTCCGGCGACCCGGTCTCGTGGAGCCCGCTGGAGCAGGCCGACCCCTTCGACGCCGGCCACCACGCCGCCGCGGGGGTCGCCGCCGAGGGCGGGGGGCGCTTCGGCACCGTCTACCTGGCGGGCGCGCTGGGGCGCGAGCAGGGGGTGTACGGGCCGGACCGCACCGACCGCGGGAGCCTGCGCGCCGCCGCGGCCCTCTGGCCGAGCGAGGGGGTGCGGGTGGACCTCTCCGCCGGCTACCTCAACCGCGGCTCCACCCTGGTGGCGGGGGACCAGAGCCTCCTCTCGCCGCTGGTCTCGGGGCTGCTGGGAGAGCCCGCCGACCATCCGGTCACCCGCGGGTACCGCTTCCCCGCCGTGCTCACCCCCGACTCGCTCAACCGCTTCGACCAGGACCTGGAGCGGATCACGGCGGGCGCCGGCGTGGAGTGGCGGGCGCTCTCCTGGCTCGACGCCGGGGTGCAGGGCGGGATCGACCACGTGGAGGACACCGGGCGCGCCGTCGCCGAATCGCTGGCGCCGGGGTTCCCCGTCCTCGAGACGGGCGCCGGCCTGCGGCGCACCCGCTGGAACGCCGTGGCGCACCTCACCGGCGAGGGGCGGCTGGGCGACCTGGTGTCGCGCACCACGCTCGGGGGCGAGTACCTCTCGGACGAGGTGGAGCGGGATCACCGGACCTTCTTCCCCGGCGGGCCGGAGCTGGAGCGGTCGGAGAGCCGGGTGGAGGGCTCGGCGCTCGCCGGCTTCCTGCTGCAGGACCTGGGATGGCGGGAGCGCCTCTTCCTGAGCGCGGCCCTGCGCCTGGACGATCCCGAGGACGAGGGCGAGACGCTGCGCTCGCACTCGGCCGGCGTGTCGTGGGTGGTGAGCCGCGAGCCGGTGGCCGCCGGGGTGCGCTGGCTGGACGAGATCCGGGTGCGCGCCGCCTACGGCGCGGTGGACCGCCTCCGGGGCCTGGACGCGCTCCCGAGCACCTGCGGCCTCCCCTGCCTGGAGGAGCCGGGGCTGGAGCCCGAGCGCATCCGCGAGGTGGAGGCGGGGGTGGACGCCTGGCTCCTCGGCGGGCGGCTGGCCGTGGAGCTCACCGCCTACCGCCGCGAGACGCGCGACGCCGTGCTGGCGATCCCCGCCCCCCTGGGCGGCCCCGGCGGCGTGCTGCGGAACGGCGCCCGGGTGCGCGACCGCGGGGTGGAGGGCGCGCTGCGGACGCGCTTCCCCTCGCTGGGGCCGCTGGAATGGGCGGTGGATGTCTCCGGCTGGTTCGGCGGCACGCGGATCCGGGAGCTGGAGCCTCTCCCGGTGATCTTCGGGCTGGGGGGCGCCACGCAGCGGCACGCCCCGGGCTACCCGCCCGGGGCCTACTTCGCCCGGCCGATCCGCGCCTTCGCGGACCGCAACGGCGACGGCGTCCTCACCCCGGTGGGGTGCCCGGGGCCGGCGTGCGAGGTGGAGCTGGGAGACACGGCGGAGTTCGTGGGGAGCTCGCTCCCGCGGCGCGAGCTGTCGGTGGAGAGCCGGCTGCGCCTCTTCGGCCACGCGCTGCTGCGGGTGCGGCTGCACCACCAGGGCGGCCACGAGATCTTCAACGCCACCGGGAGCCTGCGCTGCGAGGAGCTGAACTGCGAGGCGCTCTACGCTCCGGACACCCCGCTGGCGGAGCAGGCGCGGGTGGTGGCCGCCGCCTTCATGGGCTCGGACGCGGGGTTCATCGAGGACGCGGACTTCGTGAAGCTGCGCGAGGTGGCGCTGACCCTTTCGGCGCCGTGGCGGTGGGCGCGGCGGGTGGGCGCCTCGGCGCTGGAGCTGACGCTGGCGGGGCGCAACCTGTACACCTGGACGGACTACTCGGGGTTCGACCCCGAGGTGAGCTTCGCGGGTCAGAGCGCCTACGTGAGCGCGGACTTCTTCACCCAGCCGCAGGTGCGCCGCTGGACCGCCCGCCTCGACCTGCGCTTCTGAGGTGGTACCGGGAGGCGGCTGAAGCCGCGGCTACGACGACGGAAAGCCTCGCAAACCGCGCGAGGCTTCACCGATTCCGCCGCCGTTCAACGCTTCGGCAGGTCGCCGTAGATCATCTCCGGC
>DASUNK010000614.1:0-6251 GCA_036277195.1 Longimicrobiaceae bacterium
CCTTTTCGTAGGTCTGGTAATCCTCGGCTATTCCGCTCCTGGCGTACAGAGCAACAGATAACGACCGTGTTGCCGAGTCTTGTCATCCGAGGTGAAAGAAATGAGCGACGAGGATAAAAAACCGCTTTGGCAGCGTACGCTGGAACAAATGTCAAGCCCCTGGGATTGGGTGGCTGGTGCCGCGGGTGCTGCTGCCGGGGCGGGTGCTACGCTCGCTTCCGGTGGAGCTGATCTTGGTAGTTCTGTGGCTGCTGGGTTCACCACAGCCATTGCTGGACGCAAGGCTTTGGCGGCCTCGTTTCAGAGGAGGGTGATGAGGAAGAGAGCTATTGGGCTCAGGAAATTGTTAACAGATAGTCCATCAGCACTTCCACAACTCGACACTCTCCGTGAGGAGCTTGATCTAGAACTCACACTTTGGAAGAACCGAGCCACAACTAATGACGAATTCTCGAGCCGATTGGACTATCTGGTTGATAACTACCGTAAAATCGTAGTACGGCAAATCAGCAAGGGAAATAAACGCAGAGGTCTCCTACCCTAGCCTGCCCCAGTAAATAACTCAGCGTGCTCCTGCATGTGGTTAGATACATCGAAGATACAGGATGATTTATCCGTTACAGGAGGCGAATAGGACTTCTAAGATCACTCCGGAAACCTGTCGGACGAACTCGCTCCGGGGACGCTGAACAGCATCCTGAAGCAGGCGGGACTGAAGCCATGAAGCGCTACCTGATCGTCGTCGAACGTACGGAGACCGGCTTCTCGGCCTACTCGCCCGACCTTCCGGGGTGCGCGAGCACGGGGCGCACCCGCGAGGAGGTGCAGGCCAACATGCGCGAAGCCATCGCGTTCGTTCCACATCGACGGCCTTCGCGAGGACGGCGAGCCCGTTCCTGAACCCAGCAGCGAATCCGCCTACGTCAACGTGGCTGCCTGACCGAACCGGAGTGTCAGAACAGGCAGAGGCACCGGCCTGCGTTGCACCGACCCTCAATACCGCCTCGCGCGCGGCAGGCGCGGTCGCACCCCCGCGGGTTGCAGCCGGCAACGCACGACTCGCCCCGTGCGGCAGGCGTGGCGAGCGCCTGCACGGTGCCAAATCCCATCGTCGATGCGAAGAACGCCGCAACGATGGCGCGTCGGGTGAAAAGCGTAACGGATCTCATCGGGTACTCCTCTGGCTGGGATTCGCAGGGGAGACTTTTTCGTCCGCAAGAGTGTTGCCGTGCAGGGAACAGTGGACGTTGTCCTCACCGCGCGCGGCGCACCTCGGGGACGTGCCAGGCCACCCACAGCACGAGCAGCAGCAGCGCCGCCGCCCCGATCGCCACCGCCGCCGGCGCCCCCAGCCACTTCGCCACCGCCCCCGCCTGCAGCGCCCCCAGCGGCGTCATCCCCACGAACATGAAGACGTAGACGCTCATCACCCGCCCCCGCAGCCGGTGCGGCACCACCGACTGCAGCAGCGCGTTGATGGTGGCGTTGTTCAGGATCATGGTGAACCCCGCCCCCGCCAGCAGCACCAGCGACAGCGCGAAGCTCCGCGACAGGCTGAAGCCGATCAGGAACACCCCGAAGCTCAGCGACGCCCCCAGCAGCAGGCTCCCCCGCCGCACCCGCACCAGCCCCATCGCCAGCACGATCGCCGAGGAGAGCGCCCCCGCCCCCGACGCCGCGAGCAGCCATCCGTACCCCGACGCCCCCACCCGCAGCACGTCGCGCGCGAACACCGGGAGGAGCATGGCGAAGGGGAAGGCGGTAACGCTCATCCCCGCGATCGTCCACACCAGCGTGCGCACCAGCCGGTCGCCGCGGATGAAGGCCAGCCCCTCGCGCAGGTGCTCGGCCGTGCTGGCGGTGCGCGGCGGCGGCGTGAAGGGCGGCAGCCGCATCAGCAGCAGCCCCACCAGCACCGCCAGGTACGAGACGGCGTTGGCGTAGAAGCACGCCGCGATCCCCGCCGCGCCGATCACCCCGCCCGCCAGCGCGGGGCCCACGATGCGGCTGGCGTTGAAGGCCGCCGAGTTCAGCGCGATGGCGTTGGGGAGGTCGCGCGGGCCCACCAGCTCCGCGAAGAACGACTGCCGGGTGGGGACCTCGAAGGCGGTGGCCGTGCCCAGCAGCAGCACCAGCGCCAGCAGGAGGGGATAGGTGATGCGCTCCGCGTCGGTCAGCACCGCCAGGGTGAGCGCCAGCACCAGCGAGGCCGCCTGCGCCCGCATGATGATGCGGCGCTTGTCCACCCGGTCCGCGATGACCCCCGCCCAGAGGGTGAAGAAGAGGGAGGGGAGCGAGCCCGCCGCCGTCACCACCCCCAGCAGGAGCGACGAGTCGGTCAGCTCCAGCACCAGCCACCCCTGCGCCGTCGTCTGCATCCACTGCCCGACGAGCGAGAGGAGGTGGCCCAGGTAGAAGACCCGGAAGTTGCGGTGCCGCAGCGCCCCGAACGCCCGCTCCGGGGGCGGCTCCGGCTCGCGCGGCGGGGTGGGCACCTCCAGCGGGCGGGGTGCCGGCAGCCCCACGGCCTCGGGCTCCAGAGGCTCCGGTGCGTCGCTCCGCACGGGGAGGGGCCCGCCCGGCGGGCGCGCGGTTTCGTCGGCTTCGGGGTGCAGCGGAACGGCCTCTGTTCGGTTGGGCGGTGTTTTCGCTTATCTTATCCGGAGGCGCCGCCGCCGCGCCACCGCGCCCGCCCCGGAGAGAGGCCGCAGATGCGCTTCACCAACTACTCCAAGTTCACCGGCCACCTGGCCGACGCGCTCAACCTGGAGGCGCTCCTCGAGCAGCTCTCCGACTTCCTGCTGCAGAGCGGCTTCGCCGGCGGGCCCCACTACCACCCGTACTGGGGCGAGTTCGGCGACGACGGCGAGGGCGACCGCTCGCTCGACGCGCTGCGCGACGCCCTGCTGCGCGCCCTGCTGGAGAGCGGGATGCTCACCCCCGAGATGGTGGCCGAGTTGCGCGGCGACGGAGCGCCCGACGAGGAGGTGCGCCGCCAGATCGCCGAGCTGCTCGACCGGCTCATGGAGCGGCTGGTGGAGGAGGGCTACCTCAAGCTGGGCGAGGCGCCGCAGCTGCCCTCCGGCTACACCGAGCTGCAGGGGCCGGGGCGGGTCGACGACGCCCGCGCCGCCTCGCGCCAGGTGGAGTTCTCGCTCACCGGGAAGGGGATCGACTTCCTGGGATACCGCACCCTCCGCCAGCTGCTGGGCGCCACGGGGAAGTCGTCGTTCGGGGCGCACGACACCCCGCACCTGGCCACCGGGGTGGAGGCCGAGGCCGCCAGCCGCCCCTACGAGTTCGGCGACATGCTCAACCTCGACATCCCCGCCACCCTCAAGAGCGCGCTGGCCCGCGAGGGGGTGGCGGAGGACGGGACCATCGCCCTCGACTACGGCGACCTGCACGTGCACCAGGCGGAGTACCGCTCCAGCTGCGCCACGGTGCTGATGCTGGACACCAGCCACTCCATGATCCTCTACGGCGAGGACCGCTTCACCCCCGCCAAGAAGGTGGCGCTGGCGCTCACCCACCTCATCCGCACCCAGTTCCCCGGCGACTCGCTGAAGGTGGTGACCTTCGGCGACGAGGCCGAGGAGATCCCGCTGGCGCGGCTGGCGCACGCCCAGGTGGGTCCCTTCCACACCAACACGGCGGCGGGGCTCAAGCTGGCGCGCCGCCTGCTGCTGGCGCAGAACAAGGACATGCGGCAGATCGTGATGATCACCGACGGCAAGCCCTCGGCGGTCACCACGCCCGAGGGGCGCATCTACAAGAACTCCATGGGGCTCGACGCCTTCGTGCTGCGCGAGACCTTCCACGAGGTGGGGGCCTGCCGCAAGGCGGGGATCCTCATCAACACCTTCATGCTGGCGCGCGACCCGTACCTCGTCGCCTTCGTCAACCGGGTGACCGAGATCGCGCGCGGCAAGGCGTACTTCACCAGCACCATGACGCTCGGCCAGTACATCATGCGCGACTTCCTGCGACGCAAGACCCGCCGGGCCGGCTGAGGCCGCCCGCCGCCCGCGATCCCCTGAGCGGAGGACCCCGCCATGATCATCGTCACCCGTCCCGGCGTCACCGACGCGGAGCTGGACCGCATCCGCGAGCACGTGGAGGGGCTGGGGCTGCGCACCCACCTCTCGCGCGGCGAGCGCCGCACCATCATCGGCTGCATCGGCGACGAGTCGCTGCTGGAGGAGGCGGCGCTGCGCATCCTCCCCGGCGTGGAGCAGGTGCTCCCGGTGCTCAAGCCGTACAAGCTGGCCTCGCGCGAGTTCTCCGCCGGGCCCACCGTCATCCGCGTGGGCGACGGGGCGGGCACCCGGGTGGGCGCGCGCGAGCTGGCGGTGGTGGCCGGGCCCTGCTCGGTGGAGAACCGCGAGATGCTGCGCGAGACGGCGCGGGCGGTGCAGGCCGCCGGCGCCGGGATGCTCCGCGGCGGCGCCTTCAAGCCCCGCACCTCGCCGTACGTCTTCCAGGGGCTGAAGGAGGAGGGGCTGCGCCTCCTGCGCGAGGTGCGCGCCGAGACCGGGCTCCCCACGGTGAGCGAGGTGATGGACCCCCGCCACGTGGACCTGGTGGCCGAGCACGTCGACGTGCTGCAGGTAGGCGCGCGCAACATGCAGAACTTCACCCTGCTCAGCGAACTGGGGCGGGTGCAGCGCCCGGTGCTCCTCAAGCGCGGCCTCTCGGCCACCATCAAGGAGCTGCTGATGGCGGCCGAGTACATCATGTCGCAGGGGAACCGCGACGTCATCCTCTGCGAGCGCGGCATCCGCACCTACGAGACGGCCACCCGCAACACCCTGGACGTGGCCGCCATCCCCGTGCTCAAGGCCGAGACGCACCTCCCCGTGCTGGTGGACCCCAGCCACGCCGGCGGCCGGGCGGACCTGGTGGCCCCCCTCGCCTTCGCCGCGGTGGCGGCGGGGGCGGACGGGCTGATCGTGGAGGTGCACCCCTGCCCCGAGCAGGCCCTCTCCGACGGCGACCAGTCGCTCACCCCCGCCGCCTTCGCCGAGCTGATGCGCCGGCTCCGCCCCTTCGCCGAGGCGGCGGGGCGCACCATGGCCGAGGTCGCGGCGCTGGCCGGGGTGGCCGCGTGAGCGCCGGGCGCGAAGCCGAGACGGCCGCCTTCGCCGAGCTGGAGCGCCTGCGCACGGCCATCGAGGAGCTGGACCGGCGGCTGGTGGAGCTCATCGCCGAGCGGGTGCGGCTGGCCCGCGAGGTGGGGGTGGCCAAGCGCGCCGGCGGCCGCCCCACCCTCGACCCCTCGCGCGAGGCGGCGGTGGTGCGCCGCGCCGGCGCCCTGGCCCGCGAGGCCGGGCTGGCCGAGGAGGACGTGCGCGACATCTTCTGGCACCTGATCGGGCTGTCGCGGCGGGCGCAGGCGCAGGGCGCGCGGGACGAGCGCGATGCATAGCGCCGCCGTGGTTGGCTTGGGGCTGGTGGGCGGGTCGCTGGCGCGCGACCTGGCCGCCCGCGGGGTGCGGGTGCTGGGGTACGACCGCGACGCGGCCGCCCTGCGCGCGGCGCGGGACGAGGGGGTGGTGGCCGAGGCGCTGGGGGCGGGGCTGGAGGGGGTGGAGGGGGCGGAGGTGGTGGTGCTCGCCTGCCCGGTCGCCGCGGCGGTGCAGACGCTGGACGCCCACCACCGGCGCCTGGGCGGGGCGCGGCTGGTGACGGACGTGGGGAGCACCAAGCGCACCATCGTGGAGGCGGCCCACCGGCTGGGGCTGGGGCCGCGCTTCGTGGGCTCGCACCCGATCGCCGGGAGCGAGGCCTCGGGGTGGGCGGCCTCGCGCACGGGGCTGTTCGCGGGGGCGAAGGTCTACCTCTGCCCCCCGGAGTCGTTCCGCGCCGAGGCGGTGGACCTGGCCCACGCCCTCTGGGAGCAGGTGGGCGCGGTGCCGCAGGTGGTGCACGCCGACTGGCACGACCAGCACGTGGCCTGGATCAGCCACCTCCCCCAGCTCCTCTCCACCGCGCTGGGGCTGGCGCTGGCGGCCGAGGGCGTCCCCCGCGCGGAGCTGGGCCCCGGCGGCGCCTCGGTGGCGCGGCTGGCCGGGAGCTCGCCCGAGGTGTGGACCGAGGTGCTGATCTACAACGCCGGCTTCGTGCTGCGCGCCCTGGCCGGGCTGGAGGGGCGGCTGGCGGAGCTGCGCCACGCCGTGGAGCTGCGCGACGCCGACGCCATCGCCCGCCACTTCGCCGAGGCGCGCGCGTGGGCGGGAAAGACGCCGTCC
>DASUNK010000615.1:0-7107 GCA_036277195.1 Longimicrobiaceae bacterium
CGCAGCTCCACCAGCGAGGCGCCCGCCCGCTGCGACAGCTCCTCGGGCCCCGCTAGCGCGACGACCAGCGCCGCGCGCCGCTCGTCGTCCAGCGCCGCCCACTCGGCCGGGCCCACCGCGCCCAGCCGCCCGTGGAAGAAGGGGCGCTCGGGCTCCAGGTCGAACCGCTCCACGTCGAGCGTGCCGCGGTCGCTGGTCTCCATCAGCACCGGCACCCCGGCGGCGCGGGCGCGCTGGCGCAGCCGCAGCTTCAGGTGCAGGTCGTCGCTGGCGTCCACCACCACGTCCAGCGGCGCGGCGCCGCCCAGGAACTCCTCCAGCGCGCCGTCGCCCTCCAGCGCGCCGTGCAGCGAGACGGCGGCGTACGGGTCCACCTCGTACACGCGCCGGGCGGCGGCCACCGCGCGCGGCAGCCCCAGCTCGTGCACCCCCGCGGCCAGGTGGTTGAGGTCGCCCAGCGCCACCTCGCCCCCGTCGGCCAGCTTCAGGTGCCCGAAGCCGCCCTCCAGCGCCAGCGTCACCGCCGCGGCGGCGCCCACCGCCAGCCCGGCCACGCCCACGGTGACGCCGGCCAGCCGCTCCTGCTCCAGCCCGGTGATGCGGTGCCGGTTGCGGTGCAGCCGCAGCTCGCGGAACTCGTCCGGCCCCAGCACGTGCACCAGCCGGCCGGACCAGGGATAGAAGATCCACCGCCCGTGCTCGGCGGGGAGGGCGCCGTCCAGCAGGCGCTCGCGCTCGGCCGCCAGCTCGCCGGGGGAAAGCACGCGGCCGCCGGCGCGGAGGCGGACCAGCTCGTCGAGCTGCCGCTCCAGGTCGTCGTGGACGGTGTGGGCCTGCCCCGTGGCGGCGAGGTGGCCCATCCACTCCGCGTCGCCGGGGACGGTACAGTCGAAGGCGAGGGGCGCGTGCTCCTCCGCACGCTCCAGCTCGCCGGGGATCAGCGGGTTGCCGAATATCATGAATGCTTCTCCTGAAGGTCGTGCATGGAGGCCGCCGCCCGTCTCCTTAACGCGAGCCGCACCGTCCCGGCATCCGGGGACGGTGCGGCCGCAGGGCGGTCCAGCCAGGTGCGCGCGGTGGCAACCCCCGCACCACCGCGCCGGCCGGTCCGGATGTGCGCGCCCGGGCTGGACTTGGAGATTATTCACGCCGCTGGAAATTTTCCCGGGCCGGGGCGAGTGGGACGCCGCCGCCCCACGCTTCCGCGGCAGGGGCGTCCCAGCGGGCTAAACACGTGTTTGGTTACAGGATGCGGGAGGGTGGGCGGGCCGGGAAACCTTTCGCCGGCGGGCGGGATCACAACCACTGTCGCGCGGATGGCCCGGGAGGGCCCGGGTGGCCTTTTCCGCCGGAATTGTCGTTCGGGACGCCCCGGGTTATCTTTGGGCTTCCGATCTCCTTGCCGCGATTGAGGTTCCTCCCTTCGCGGCCCGTCCGCTCCACCCGGCCGTCCATGACCCCTTCCCGCCGAACCCTGGCCATCATCGCCGGCGTGCTGGTGCTCACCCTGGCCGCCTCCGCCGCCATCTACGGGCGAATCCGTGGCGCCCCCCCCGAGCCGGCCGCGGCCGCCCCGGGCGCGGAGGGCGCCCCCGCGCCGCGCACCTCGGCCGACGACGCCTTCTCCACCGACGTGCCGATCCCCGTGCAGGGCGAGCCCGCCGTGCAGGGCGAGCTGGTGCTGTCGGTGAGCGCGGCGGGGCAGGCCGAGGCGTGGCAGAAGGCGGTGCTGGCCGCGCAGGTGAACGGCCGCATCAACACGCTGGCGGTGCGCGAGAGCGACGGCGTGGGCGTCGGGCGGCTGCTGGTGGGGCTCGACCCGGCCGAGTACGGGCTGGCGGTGGAGGAGGCCGAGGCGGCGCTGGCCGAGGCGCAGGGGAAGTTCCGCGAGCTCACCCTCTTCGACGACCGCATCACCGACCCGCAGGTGCGCCGCGAGCGGCAGGAGGCCGCCCGCGCCCGCAGCGGCCTCGACGCCGCCGACGTGCGGCTGCGCAAGGCCCGGCTCGACCTGGCGCGCACCCGCATGACGGCGCCCTTCGCCGGGCGGGTGGCCACGCTCAAGGTGGTCCCCGGCCAGTGGGTGCGCGCCGGCGACGAGCTGATGACCATCGTGGACCTGGACCCGATCCGGGTCGAGGTGCAGGTGCTGGAGAGCGAGGTGGGGCACCTGGCCCCCGGGCGCGCGGCGCGCATCACCTTCGCCGCCTTCCCCGGCGAGACCTTCACCGGGCAGGTGCGCACCATCAACCCCGTGGTGGAGGCCGGCACCCGCACCGCGCGGGTCACCGTGCTGGTGCCCAACCCGCAGGGGCGCATCCTCCCCGGGATGTACGCCCGCGTCTCGCTCGACGCGCGCCGCTTCGCCGACCGGGTGCTGGTGCCGCGCAGCGCCATCCTGGAGCGCGACCGCCGCACCATGCTCTTCGTCTTCGAGGGGGAGGGCTCCCGCGGGCTGGCCAAGTGGCGCTACGTGACCACGGGGCTGCAGAACGACCGGCTGGTGGAGATCGTGGCGAATCCCGAGACCGAGACGGTGCGACCCGGCGAGGTGGTGCTCACCGAGGGCCACTATTCGCTCATCCACGACGCCCGGGTGCGGCTGGTGGACGACGTGGAGGCGGCGGGCGGGAGGCCGGACTAGGAGTGCGGGAGTGCGAAGTGCGAGGTGCGAAGTGCGAAGTGCGAAGTGCGAAGTGCGAAGTGCGTTTTCCTGACGAGATGAGCTGAATGAAGACGAAGACCACCGCCTTGGCTGCGCTGCTGGCCGCCCTGGCCGCGCCGCTCGCCGCGCAGCCGGCGCCGCCCCTCACCCTGGCCGAGGCGCTGCGCCTGGCCCGCGAGCACAACCCCCAGTACCGCAAGGCGCTCAACCAGGTGGAGTCCGCCGACGCGGACCGGCGCACCCGCCTGGGGGCGTTCTTCCCCTCGCTCAGCGTGGCGGTGAACTCCGGCGGCAGCTACAACCGCTCGTACACGGGGGTGGACGACTTCGGCAACCCCACCACCCTCGAAGACCCGCGCGAGAGCCGGAGCAGCTCCATGCGGCAGAGCGTGTCGCTGGGCTCCCTCACCCTCTTCGACGGCGGGGTGAAGCTGCGCGACTACCGCGCGGCGCAGGCCGCCGCCGCCGGCGCCCGCTTCGGGGTGGCCGCCGAGGAGCTGCGGCTGCGCGGCGAGCTGGAGCGGCGCTACTGGAAGGCGGTCGAGGCCGAGCGGCTCATCGCCCTGGAGGAGCGGCTGCTGGAGACGGCGCGCGAGCAGCTCGACGCCACCCGCCGCCTGGTGAGCGTGGCGGTGCGCACCCCGGTGGACGTGCTCGCCGCCGAGGTGAAGGTGGCCGAGCAGGAGCTGGCGCTGGAGCGCGCCCGCGGCGAGCGGCGCCGGGCCGAGCTCGACCTGCGGCAGGAGATCGGGGTGATCGAGGGCCCGCCGCGCCCCCTCGCCGACGAGCCCGCCGCCCCCTTCGACCCGGCGCCGCTGGACGCCGACGCGCTCCTCGCCGCGGCGTTCGCCGCCAACCCGCGGCTGGACCGGGCGGAGGCCGGCGTGCGCGCCGCCGAGCAGCGGCTGGGCGCCGCCCGCGCCGGGCGCTTCCCCACCCTCAGCCTCACCGCCGGGGCGGGGCGCGCCACCAACGTCTCCGGCTACGACGCGCTCGTGGAGCCGAACCCGCTCGACCAGTCGTACTCCTTCGGCTTCCAGCTCAACGTGCCCCTCTTCACCCAGTTCGCCACCTCCGGCCGCATCGCCCAGGCGCGCGCCACCCGCAACGGGGCGCAGGAAGACGCCCGCGCCGAGCGGCTGGCGGTGGAGCGCGACGTGCGCTCCGCGCTCATCGAGCTGGAGAACGCCTTCCGCGCGGCGGGGAACGCCGAGCGCTCGCTGCGGCTCAACCGGCAGCGGCTGGAGCTGGCCCAGGAGCAGTACCGGTTGGGGGCGCTGAGCTTCACCGAGCTGCAGGACGCGGTGAGCGGCACCGCCACCGCCGAGCGCGAGGCGCTCAAGGCGCGCTTCACCTTCGCCGCCGCGCTGGCCACGCTCGAGGAGAAGGTGGGGGCCCCGGTGGAGAGGCCGTAAGGGCGATGTCCCTCCCCCGCATCGCCATCGACCGCCCGGTCGCGGTCGCCATGTTCTTCCTGGGCGTCGTCTTCCTGGGGGCGCTCTCCTTCCTGCGCCTCCCGGTCGACCTCCTCCCCGACGTGGCCTACCCGCGGCTGGTGGTCTACACCGGGAACCCGGGCGCCGCCCCCGCCGAGGTCGAGCGCTTCATCACCGAGCCGGTGGAGCAGGCCGTCTCCACCGTCCCCGGCGTGCAGCAGGTGGAGAGCACCACCCGCGAGGGCTCCTCGCTGGTGACCGCCCGCTTCGCCTGGGGCACGGACATGGACTTCGCCGCGCTCAACACGCGCGAGCGGCTCGACAACCTCCGCGACGCCCTCCCCGAGCTGGCCTCGCGCCCGGTGGTGCTGCGCACCGACCCCCGCTCCGAGCCGATCCTGGCGCTGAGCGTCTCGGGGCGGCGCGACCTCCCCCAGCTCAAGGAGCTCTCCGAGGCCGTCTTCAAGCGGCGGCTGGAGCAGATCGACGGCGTGGCGCAGGCCGCGGTGACCGGCGGGGTGGAGCGGGAGATCCAGGTGGAGGTGGACCCGAGCCGGCTGGAGAGCTTCGGCCTCACCATCGACGACGTCTCGCGCGCCCTGGAGGCGGCCAACGCCAGCGCCCCCGGCGGCACCATCCGCCGCGGGCGCTACCGCTACGCCCTGCGCACCCTGGGCGAGTTCCAGGCGGTGGCCGAGATCGCCGAGGTGCCGCTGGAGCGCGCCCCCGGCGCCGGCGGCGCGGACGCGGACGCCGCCGCCCCGGCGAGCCGGGTGCTGCTGCGCGACGTGGCCCGCGTCACCGACGGCTTCCGCGAGCGCGAGTCCATCGCCCGTTACAACGGCGCCGAGGCGGTGGGGCTGCTGGTGTTCAAGAACGCCGGCGCCAACACGGTGAAGGTGGCCGAGCAGGTGGACGCCACCCTGGCCCAGCTCCGCCGCGAGTACCCCGAGGTCACCCTGCAGGTGGCCACCAGCCAGGCCGGCTTCATCTCCGACGCGCTCGCCAACGTGGTGCAGGAGGTGGTGCTGGGCGGCCTGCTCGCCTTCCTGGTGCTCTTCCTCTTCCTGCGCGAGGTGCGCTACCCGGTGGCCATCGCCCTGGCCATCCCCATCTCCCTGATCGCCACCTTCGCCCTCCTCCAGGCCACCGGCGTCACCCTCAACATCATGTCGCTCGGCGGCATGGCGCTGGGGGTGGGGATGCTGATGGACAACTCCATCGTGGTGCTGGAGAACATCTTCCGCCACCGCGAACTGGGGCTGAAGGCCCGCCTGGCCGCGGCGGTGGGGGCGAAGGAGGTGCAGCGCGCCATCACCGCCTCCACCCTCACCACCATCGCCGTCTTCGGCCCCATCGTCTACGTGGAGGGGGTGGCGGGCGAGCTGCTGGGGGCGCTGGCGCTCTCGGTGGCCTTCTCGCTCCTGGCCTCCATCCTGGTGGCCGTCACCCTCCTCCCCACCCTGGCTGCCCGCTGGGAGCACGCCGGGGGCACGGGGCGGCGCGCCGGGTCCGACCGCGTCTCGCGCGGGCTGGCGCGGGTGTTCCGCACCCTGCTCGACGCCTTCGACCGGGGCTTCGCCCGCGTGGCCGCCTGGTACGAGCGGGTGCTGGAGGCGGGGCTGCGCCGCCGCGGCCGGGTGGTGGCGGTGGCGCTGGCGCTGCTGGGGGTGGGCGTGGCGGTGGGCGCGTCGCTGGAGCGGAGCGTCCTCCCCGAGGTGGACCAGGGGGGCTTCCGCGCCCGGGTGGAGCTCCCCCAGGGGACGCCGCTGGAGCGCACCGACGCGGCGGCGGCCCGGCTGGAGGCCGCCTTCCGCGCGGACCCGGCGGTGGCGGCCGTCTTCACCCGCGTCGGGCGGCAGCAGGCGGTTGCGGGGATGGACGACCAGGAGAGCGGGCTGAACACGGCGCTGCTGGAGGTGCGGCTCCGCCCCGGCGAGGAGACGCCGGCCGCGCTGGCGCGGCTGCGCCCGGCCCTGGCCGCCTTCCCCCCCGGCACGGTGGCGCTGGAGACGGGGCAGGCCACCGCGCTCGGCCGCCTGCTCGGCGCCGGCGAGGCGGACCTGGCAGTGCGCGTGCGCGGCGAGGACCTGGACGCCGCCCTGGCCTACGGGGCCGCGGCGGTGGACCGGCTGGCCGGGGTCGGCGCCGTCGCCAACGTGCGCCTGGGCACCGAGCTGGGGCAGCCGGAGGTGCGGGTGGAGGTGGACCGCGAGCGCGCCGCCGCCTTCGGGGTGGAGCCGCGCCGGGTGGTGGAGACGGTCGAGCGCTACATGCAGGGCGACGTGGCCACCGACTTCGTGGACTTCGACCGCAAGGTCCCCGTGGTGGTGCGCCTCCCCGAGCCGGCCCGCCGCTCGCTGGAGACGCTGGAGACGCTGCGGGTGGACGGCGTCCCCCTGCGCGAGCTGGTGCGGGTGCGCACCGCCGCCGGCCCCTCCGAGATCCGGCGCATCGACCAGAGCCGGGTGGTGACCGTCTACGCCGACGTGGCCCGCGGCGGGGTGGACGACGCGGTGGCCGAGGTGCGCGCCGCGCTGGCGCCCACGCCCCCGCCGCACGGGCTGCGGCTGGAGATCGGCGGCGAGAACGAGGAGATGCGCCGCGGCTTCCGCGAGCTGGCGCTGGCCTTCGCGCTGGCGGTGCTCCTGGTGTACATGCTCCTCGCCGCCGAGTTCGAGAGCCTCCTCCACCCCTTCATCGTGCTGCTGGCGGTGCCGCTGGCCGCGGTCGGCGCCACGGTGGCGCTCTGGGTGGCGGGGGCGGGGATCAACACCATGAGCCTGATCGGGATGGTGATCCTGGTGGGGATCGTGGACAACGACGCGGTGGTGAAGGTCGACTTCATCAACCAGATGCGCCGCCAGGGGATGGGGCGGCGCGAGGCCATCCGCGCCGCCGGGCACGCGCGGCTGCGCCCGATCGTGATGAACACGGTCACCGCCATGCTGGGGCTGCTGCCGATGGCGCTGGGGATCGGCCCCGGCGCGGAGCTGCAGGCGCCGC
>DASUNK010000616.1:0-2156 GCA_036277195.1 Longimicrobiaceae bacterium
GGCGAGATCAACGCCCAGGTCACCGGGCGGCTGACGGAGACGCTGGGGGGCATCCGGGTGGTGAAGGCGTACGGCACCGAGAAGCGCGAGCAGCGGGTGTTCACCCGGGGGGCGCACCGCCTCTTCCGCAACGTCTCGCGCAGCATCACCGCCACCTCCGCGGTGGGCTCGGTGGCCACGGTGGTCACCGGGCTGGTGGGGGTGGTGATGATCGTGGTGGGCGGCCGCGCCATCCTGGGCGGGGAGATGACGCTGGGCGACCTGGTGAGCTACATCTTCTTCACCGGGCTGCTGGCGGCGCCGGTGGTGCAGATCGCCGGGATCGGCACCCAGATCTCCGAGGCGTTCGCCGGGCTCGACCGCATCCGCGAGGTGCTGGGGATGGCCACCGAGATGGACGAGGACGCGGACCGCGCCCCGCTGGAGCGCATCGCGGGGCACCTGCGGCTGGAGGGGGTGTGGTTCGAGTACAACCCCGGCCTCCCGGTGCTGCGCGAGGTGGAGGTGGACGCCCCGCCGGGGAGCACCACCGCGCTGGTGGGCTCCAGCGGCTCGGGGAAGAGCACGCTGGTGTCGCTGGTGATGGCCTTCAACCGCCCCACCCGCGGGCGGGTGACGGTGGACGGGCGCGACCTGGCGGAGCTGCGCCTGGCCGACTACCGGGCGCAGCTGGGGGTGGTGCTGCAGGAGAACTTCCTCTTCGACGGCACGGTGGCGGACAACATCCGCTTCGCGCGGCCGGACGCCACGCGCCCCGAGATCGAGGAGGTGGCGCGCCTGGCCAACGCCGACGAGTTCGTGGCCGGGCTCCCGAACGGGTACGACACGGTGGTGGGGGAGCGGGGGATCAAGCTCTCCGGCGGGCAGCGGCAGCGGATCGCCATCGCCCGGGCGCTGCTGGCGGACCCGCGCATCCTCATTCTCGACGAGGCCACCAGCTCGCTGGACAGCGAGAGCGAGTTCCGCATCCAGGAGGGGCTGCGGCGGCTGCGGCAGGGGCGCACCTCGTTCGTCATCGCCCACCGGCTGAGCACCATCCGCAGCGCGGACCAGATCCTGGTGCTGGAGCAGGGCGAGGTGGTGGAGCGCGGCACGCACGCCGAGCTGATGGTGCTGGGCGGGCGCTACCGCGAGCTGCACGACCGGCAGTACGCCATCGAGACGGACCGCTTCGTCAACCCGGGCGAGGAGCTGCCGGGCGAGCCGGAGGTGGAGGAGCCGCCGGTGGCCGCCGGCGCGCCGTAGGGATGCCCGAATCGCTGCGCAGCCGGCTGCTGCGGCTCGGCTTCAACCTCTTCCCCGCGTACCGGGGCACCGGCGGGCGCATCACCTACCTGGCGGGCGACTGGCGGGAGATCCGGGTGCGCATTCCGCTCTCCCTGCGCACGCGCAACTACGTGGGCACCATCTTCGGCGGCAGCATGTACGGGGCGGTGGACCCGCTCTACATGGTGATGCTCATCCGGGTGCTGGGCCCCGGCTACGTGGTGTGGGACAAGTCCGCCGGCATCCGCTTCCGCCGTCCCGGCCGCACCACCCTCTACGCCCGCTGCGTGCTGGAGCAGGCGGAGCTCGACGCCATCCACGCCGCGCTGGAGGCGGCGCCCGCCGTGGACCGCACCTACCGCATCCAGCTCACCGACGCCGAGGGCGCCGTGCATGCGGAGGTGGAGAAGGTCGTCCACATCCGCCGCAAGGAGCGGCAGGCTCGTTGACGCCGCTCGTCAGTTCAGCCCGAGCGCCGCGGGGAGACGGTCGATCCCCACCAGGAACCCCGCGGACGGGTCCAGCACGAAGAGCACGCCGTCGCGCCAGCGGACCTGCCCGCCCAGGCCGCGCGTCACCGGGACCGCGGCGCCGCCCACCAGCGCGTAGACGGTGGTCCTGGTGGAGAAGAAGACCAGGCGGGGATCGTCCGTTGCCGCGACGGACCGGATGGGTGACTCCCCGAGCCGGTCGAACGCGCCTCGGGCCGCCCGCGGGAAGGTGAACACCAGCCGTTTGCGGGCGCCGAGGACCTGGATCAGCTCACCCCCCTCGAGCGCGAGGTAATAGCCGTCGACGCCCTCGGAGAGGGCCACCGGCGGCGAGTCGAGCCGGACGACGCGCCGCACGCCCCCGTCGTGGTCGCTCAGCAGGAAGACGCTCCCGGGAAG
>DASUNK010000617.1:0-2869 GCA_036277195.1 Longimicrobiaceae bacterium
CCGTGAAATCCCATCCATGACAAAGACCCCGCCCACCCCAAACTTAGACCTGAGCTGCAACGTTTTTTGCCTGCAGGGCGATTCGATCTTCTACATACATTTTTTAATGTTTCTTAATCCGGATTTCAGGGGATCGTAGAAGATGCCCCCGGCGGCGGCCCGACACGGCGGACACGGGCGATGGATCTCTTTGCGCCACCGTAGTTACGGGCGTGCGGCGCGGTTGACTTCGCGGCCCCCGCGGCGAACATTCACCCGGTCCCGTCGGCGACCGCCGCCCGCCTCCCAGCCCGGATGAACGCCCCGTTGCCCACCCCCGCCGCGGACGCCGAGGCCCCGCCCCTGCCGTACGAGAACCGCTCGCTCTTCTCCGATCCTTTCCTGGCGGAGCGCCTCTCCGCGCTCCCGGAATGGGACGAGGACGCCGGCCCCGCCTGGGCGCGCGCCCGCGCGCTCTGGGCGGAGCGCCGCGGCGGCCTGCCGGGGCTCTTCGCGGAGGAGGCGTGGGTGCGGCCGGTGCTGCGCGAGGTGCTGGGGTGGGAGCTGGACGAGAACCTCCCGCTCGGCGAGCGCCTCCCGCTGGCGGAACGCGGCGAGGCCTCCCCGTCCGCCGTGGCCGACGCCGCCGCCTGGGGGCACCCCCTCGACGTGGCGGACGCGGCGGGGCGTATCCCGGCCTTCCGGACGGTGGCCTCGCTGGCCGCCACGGGGGCGGAGTGGGGAATCCTCACCGACGGGCGCGAGTGGCGGCTCTACGCCGCGCGCGCCCGCTCGCGCCTCGGCGTCTTCTACTCCGTCGACCTGCCACGCCTCCTGGAGGCGGGCGACGCCGGCGCGTTCCGCTGGTTCTGGCTCTTCTTCCGCGCCGGCGGCGGCGGCTTCCGCGACGCCGTGCTGCGCGGCTCCGCCGCCCATGCCGGCGAGCTGGAGGCGGCCCTCAAGCGGCTGGTGTGCGAGGACGTCTTCGAGCGCCTGGCGCGCGGCTTCGTGGACGGCCGCCGGCGCCGCGGCCTGGCCGACGAGGGCGAGGAGTCGCTGCGTGAGGTCTTCGCCGGCACGCTCCGCCTCCTCTACCGCCTCCTCTTCGTGCTGCACGCCGAGGCGCGCGGGCTCTTCCCCGCGGACGGTCCCTCGCTGCGGCGCCTCCTCCGTGCCGTGGCCGCGCGCGTGGACGCGGGCGAAGCGCCGAGCGGCGCCTCCACCGCCGCGTGGGAGGAGCTGAGCGCCCTCTTCGACCTCCTGGGCCGGGAGGGCGGGCTCTTCCGCGCCGACGACGAGGGCGGCCGCTTCCTGCGCGAGAACCCGATCGCCGACTCCTTCCTGGTGCGCGCGCTCGACCGCCTCGCGCGCGACGGCGAGGGGCGCTTCGTGGACTACCGCGCCCTCGGCGTGGAGCAGCTGGGCTCGCTCTACGAGGGGCTGCTGGAGTTCCGCCTGGCGCCCGACGCGCAGGGGAAGCCCTCGCTGGTCAACGAGAAGGGCGAGCGCCGGGCCACCGGCAGCTACTACACGCCGCACTGGCTGGTGGAGTACCTGGTGGCCGAGGCGGTGGGCCCCGTCCTCGCCGCGCGGGCGGACGCCTTCCGCGCCGCGCTGGCGGCGGCCGCGGAGCGCGAGGCCCGGCTGGAGGGCGCCGGCTCCGGCGAGCGGCCGTTGCTGGAGCGCGAGCTCGAGGCGCTGGGCGACGAGGCGGCCGAGGCGCTGCTCGGGATCCGCGGCTGCGACCCCGCCATGGGGAGCGGGCGCTTCCTGGTGCACGCCGCGGACTGGCTGGCCGAGCGGATGGCCGTCCTCCTCGACCGGCACCCCGGCCCCGGCAATCCCCTGCTCGCCCGCCTCGCCGCCCTCCGCGCCGAGCTCGCGGCCGGCGCGGCCGACGCCGCGCAGCTGGGCGACGCCGTCCTGCTCAAGCGGATGGTGGTGAAGCGCTGCGTCTTCGGTGTCGACCTGAACCCCGCGGCGGCCGAGCTGGCCAGGCTCTCGCTCTGGCTGGACGCCTTCGTTCCCGGCGCGCCCCTCCCCTTCCTCGACCACCACCTGCGCCACGGCAACGCGCTGGTGGGCGCGCGGGTGGAGGAGGTGCAGCGCGCTATCGAAGAGAGCCCGCAGGGGCAGTTCGACGCCTTCGGCGGGCCCTTCCGCGGGTTGCTGCGCACCGCGGGGCTCATGCGCGCCGTCGCCTTCCGCGCCGACGCCACCGCCGACGAGGTGGCGGCCAGTGCCGGCACCTTCGCCGAGCTGGAGCGCGAGCTGGCGCCGTACCGCGTGCTGCTGGACGTGTGGGTGAGCCGCGCCTTCGGCAACCGGCTGGGCGAGGAGCTGGCCGGCGTGCTGGGCGAGGACGTGCTGAAGGCCGCCCGGGGGAGGCCCGCGCGCCTGGGCGAGGCGCACCGCGAGGCGCTGGCGCGGGCCGAGGCGGTGGGCCGCGCGCACCGCTTCTTCCACTGGGAGCTGGAGTTCCCGGAGGTGTTCATCGACCTGGAGCGCGCCGCCTGGAAGGACGACCCGGGGTTCGACGCCGTGGTCGGCAACCCGCCGTACGTGCGCCAGGAGCAGGTGAAGGGGCTCAAGCCCTTCCTGGCGGGCGCGTACCACGACGTCTACGACGGCGCCGCGGACCTCTACGTCTACTTCTGCCGGCGCGGGCTGGAGCTGCTGCGCCGGGGCGGCCGGCTGGCCTTTGTCCTCGCCAACAAGTGGCTGCGCGCCGGCTACGGCGAGGGGCTCCGCGAGTTCCTGGCCCGGCGGGGGCAGGTGGAGCGGGTGGTGGACTTCGGCCACGCCCCCGTCTTCCCCGACGCCGACGTCTTCCCCTGCCTGGTGGTGGTGCGCCGCCCCGCCGAGGAGCCCACCGGACAGGAGGAGGCGA
>DASUNK010000618.1:0-2985 GCA_036277195.1 Longimicrobiaceae bacterium
CGCTGCAGGCCGGTCCGCGCGAGCTGATCGGGGTGCTGGAAGTGCGGGCCGACGGCGGCTGCCGCGCCGTCTTCGCCGAGCGGACCGAGGTGGACGGCCGGTGCCACATCCTCCTCGCCCGCGAGGCGTGGGGATACAAGGACGCGCTCGACACCCGCTGGTACAGCCTGGTGCTCGACCCCGAGCACCGCGCCTACACCGTCCGCACCGGCTCCTGCGGCGACCCGCTGACCCGCGACGACGTTCCCCGCATCGCCCGCGCGCTCGAGGAGCTGGACCTGGTCTCCGAGCACACCATGATCCACGTGAACGACGGCCCGGCCGTCTTCCCGGCGCGGCTGGCCCGGGCCTAGGGCTGCCGCTCGACGAAGCGGTAGCTGGCGTGCGAGTCGTAGTCGATGCCGTGCTTCCGCTTCAGCGCCTGGATGTGGACCAGGTCCGTCTTCCGGTGCGGGCTGGCCACGCCGTCGCCGAGCGGCTCGCAGGTGTGCAGGAGGATCTCCTCCAGGCAGCTGCTGAGGCTCATCCGCTTGTACTTCGCCAGGTCGTGGAGGAGGGCGGCGAGCCGCTTCTCCAGCCGCACCGGGACGTCCACCCGCTCGATCTCCACCGGCGGACCCAGGTTGAAGAGGTTGTGCCCGAAGGAGAGGTGGTTGCCGTCCGGATCGCGCACCGTGAAGTCGCGCAGCCCGTACTCCCGGTCCCCCGGCGGCACCACCACCTCGACCCCGCCGGCGCGGTGGAACTCGTGGAGCTCGTCCGCGTTGCCGACCACGAAGTAGACGGAGCACCCCTGGGGCGCGGGCGTGCCCTGCTCCAGGAACAGCTGCACCTGGTCCAGGGTCACGCCCGCCATCGTCGCCGGCTCGCCCCAGGTGAAGTTCAGGGTGAAGCCGAGCCGGGTGGTGTAGAAGTCGGCGGCGGCGAGCACGTCGCCGACCGGCAGCGACGCGTGGTGCTGGTCGCACTCGATGTACGGCACGGCGGGCGTCGTCGTCATGTGTTCTTTCCTGGCTCGGAGGGACCCGGCGGGACGCCCTCGAATGTAAGCGGCGCCCGCCCTCCCCTCCAGCTTCCTCCGTCGCTGTCATCCTGAACGAAGCGCCGCACCGTTTCCTGGCATTGGCACGAGTGATGGGCGCGAAGTGAAGGATCTATAGCCGGTATCGCACCCCGAGCCAGACGGTTGCGCATTCCGAGAGCATAGATCCTTCGGTCGCCGCGAACGATGGTGCAGCCGGAGCTTCGGCGCAGGCTCCCTCAGGATGACAAGCTCGGTGGTTCTGCTAGCCCCGTCCTGAGCGCGCACAGCGGACCCGCGACGGCGCTGCGGGGTTCTAAGCGCCGCAATCGCTTGCGGATAGGGGAGGGGGAGGGAACTGCTACTTGACGTGTGGCAGTTGTTGGGCTAGTGTGAAAGCACCGCCCAGGGTCCGTCCAACCTTGCAGGGAGCGCCCCCCCTCTCCCGCGCGCGCCGCGCAGCTCGTGGCCCGCGGCTCGCTGTAGCTCGCAGGTGCAGCACTCACCGGAACCGGTTCGGGTCCCGTGCCGCTGATCGCCGTCTTCCTGGTCTCCGCGCTCACCGCGCTGCTGGTGACGCCCGCCGTGGTGCGCTTCGCCCACGCCCGCGGCGTCTTCGGCGTCTCGCGCGAGAGCGCGCACCACGGCGGCCGCGTGCCGCGGCTGGGCGGGATCGCCGTCTGCATCGCCATGACCGGCGGCGTGGCGGCGGCGGCGCTGCTGGCGCCCGCGGTGCCCCCGATCGGCGCGGAGGACCCGGCGCGCTTCTACGGCGGCCTCCTGCTGGCGGGGTGGATCCTCTTCCTCGCCGGGCTGGTGGACGACCTGCACCACCTCCCCCCCCACACCAAGTTCCTGGCCCAGCTGGCCGCCGCCCTGGTGGCCTACGCCTTCGGCTTCCGCATCGAGACGGTCGGCTTCGGCGACGCGACCATGGCGCTGGGGTGGGTCTCGCTCCCGCTGACGGTGCTCTGGATGGTGGGCGTCACCAACGCCTTCAACCTCATCGACGGGCTCGACGGGCTGGCGACGGGGATCGGGCTGGTGGCGCTGGCCACCACCTTCCTGGTGTCGCTCCTGCTCGGCAACCTGGAGGTGGCGGCGGTGTGCGCGGCGCTCGGCGGCGCGCTGGTAGGCTTCCTGCGCTACAACCTGCGTCCCGCCCGCATCTTCCTGGGCGACTCGGGGAGCCTCTTCGTGGGCTTCATGCTGGCGGTGCTCTCGGTGCACGGCTCCACCAAGAGCACCACCGCGGTGCTGGCCATCATCCCCATGCTGGTGCTGGCCCTGCCGATCCTGGACACCACGCTCTCCATCGTGCGCCGCTGGCTGCGCGGCACGCCGGTGTGGGACGCGGACGAGCGCCACCTGCACCACCGGCTGCTGGCCGTGGGGCTCACCCACGTGCGCGCGGTGGTGGTGCTCTACGTGCTGGCGATCGGGCTGGCGGTGATCGCGATGGTGCTGGCCTTCGCCCCGCCGCCGGTGGTGGCGGCCACCTCCATCGGCGGCGCGGTGGCCTCCACCGCGGTGCTGCTCTACGGCATCAAGCGCCTGGGATACCACGAGTTCGTGGAGGCGGGGGTGGTGGTGACCTCGGGGCTGGCGCGGGTGCGGCAGAGCATCCGCGACCTGATCCACGCCCGCGACGTGGCGGCGGTCATCGCCCGGGCGGAGACGGAGGAGCACCTGCGCGCCATCCTGGCCGACAACGCCTCGGCGCTCGGCTTCCTCGACATCGTCTTCTGCGCCGAGAGCGCGGCCACCGGCGGCCGGCCGGAGCTGCCTCCCCAGCATTCGGCGCGCGCCTGGAAGCTGGAGTTCCCCGTCCCCGCGCGCAGCGCCGACCCGCACGACCCCTGGGTGCTGCGCATCTGGTGCGACCCGCGCGAGGGCGCGCGGCTGGCGGGCGGCGGGCGCGTGGTGCGCGTGCTGGCCGACGCGGTGGCCGCCTGGCTGCAGGC
>DASUNK010000619.1:0-13229 GCA_036277195.1 Longimicrobiaceae bacterium
CCCGCCACCGCTGCCAGGGCGAAGCGCCCGAAGGGCATCCCCGTCAGCCCCGCGGCGATGGCGACCGCCTCGGCCAGGATCGGCACGGGGCGCGAGGCCACCACCGCCAGCGCCCCCCAGCGCTCCACCAGCCGGCGCGCCCGCTCGCGCTCCTCCGCGGGGATGGTGCGGTCCGCCGAGCGCGCGCCCCATCTCCCGACCCCGTATCCCACCACCGCCGCGCCCGCCGCCCCCAGCAGCGTCAGCGCCGTCCCTCCCATCACCCCGAAGAACACGCCGTTGGCGATCATCACCAGGCTGGAGGGGACGGGGATGAAGACGTCCGCCCAGAGCAGCCCGGTAGTGAGCGCCGCCGTCCCCACGCCGCCGCGCCCCAGCCAGGGCGTGGGGTCCTCCAGCACGGGAAGCCCCAGCGCCGTGGCCGCGCCGAAGAGCGCCAGCAGCGCCACGCAGACCGCGAGCAGGATCAGCAGGTAGTGCTTCACGTCGGGAGGCTCCACGCGGGATGGGGTTCGCCCTACCGCAGCCCGCAGCCGGTGGGGGGATCGTCGGCGGGCGCATACTCGGGCGCGTCCGGGCGGTACGGCTGGGTCGCGTCCACGCGCCTGCCGTCGACGAACCAGCGCGTGCCGCGCACGTTCTCCACGCGCGAGCGCAGCCACCCGCGCGGGTGCCGAACCCACGTCTCGGTCTGCAGCGCGCTGGTGTCCACGCGGCGCGGTCCCTCCGGGAACTGCTGGATGCGCGAGAATTCCTGGCACACGTCGGCCACGGCGGTGTCGCCGCGCACCCGGAAGTCGCGGATGAGGTTGCGGATGTGGATCACCGAATCGACCACGGCCACCAGGCGGCGGGTGTAGTCGGCCATCGCGGCGTAGTCCCAGGCCTGTCCGTTGGGGTTGCGCGAGGTGAAGTCCGGCGCCTGGAAGGCGAGGATGCCCTCCACCTCGTCGCGGCGGATGGCGTCGGCGAGGGCGGCGTAGCGGGCCTCGATCTCCGCGCGCGCATCCGCGCCGGCGGCCGGCCGGGGCTGCGCCGCGCAGGCAGCGCAGAGCAGCAGTGGCGGGAGGGCGAGCATCGCCCGGAGCGGTGCCGTCGCGTGCATGTCTCACCTGCCGTCGAGGATTCCTGCGGGACCTGCCGCCAGCCGGCTCCAATACTGGCGCCGCGGCGAGAAACCGCAAGCGTCTCCTCGGCTTGCTTTCTCCCCGCCGCGCCCGCAAGATACCGGCTCACTCAGCCGGGCGGGAGACACGAGCGAGCCGGGGGCGGAGCGCTGTTCGAGTTCGAGATCGAGGCCACGGAGGGCGCCGCGCGGGCGGGGAGGCTCCACCTCCCCCACGGCACGGTGGATACGCCCGTGTTCATGCCCGTCGGCACGCAGGCCACGGTCAAGACGCTGACCGCCGCGGAGGTGGAGGCGCTCGGCGCCCAGATCATCCTGGGGAACACGTACCACCTCTACCTGCGCCCCGGGCACGAGTTGGTGCGCGAGCTGGGCGGGCTGCACCGCTTCCAGGGGTGGAGCCGCCCGATCCTCACCGACTCGGGCGGCTTCCAGGTCTTCTCGCTGGCCGACATCAACACCATCGAGGACGAGGGCGTCACCTTCCAGAGCCACATCGACGGCTCGCGCCACCTCTTCACCCCCGAGCGGGTGATGGAGATCGAGCAGGCGCTGGGGGCGGACGTGATCATGGCCTTCGACCAGTGCCCGCCCGGCCAGTCGTCGCGCGAGGTGGCGGCCGAGGCGTACGAGCGCACCCTGCGCTGGCTGGAGCGCTGCCGCCGCCGCTTCGGCGAGCTGCAGGCGGAGGACGGCGGCGAGCCGCGGCAGACGCTCTTCCCCATCGTGCAGGGCGGCGTGTACCCGGAGCTGCGGCGCGAATCGGCGCGGGGGACGCTGGCAGCGGGGGATTGGCACGGCGTCGCCATCGGCGGGCTCTCGGTGGGCGAGCCCAAGCCGGTGATGCACGCCATGCTGGAGGCGCTGGAGCCGGAGCTCCCCGCCGCGCTGCCGCGCTACCTGATGGGCGTGGGCTACCCGGACGACCTGCTCGAGGCCATCGCCCGCGGGGTGGACATGTTCGACTGCGTGGCCCCCACCCGCAACGGGCGCAACGGGGCCGTGTGGATCGAGGGCGAGGGGCAGGCCAACATCAAGCACCGCCGCTTCGCCGCCGACGCGGGGCCGCTGGACCCCGACTGCGGGTGCCAGACCTGCCGCACCTGCACCCGCGCCTACCTGCGGCACCTGTTCGTGGCCGGCGAGGCACTCTCCATGCGGCTGCTCTCGCTCCACAACCTGTACTTCCTGGTGGGCCTCGCCCGCCGCGCCCGCGAGGCCGTCCTGGCCGGGCGCTTCGCCGGGTGGAGCCGCGCGTGGCTCGACCGCTTTCACGCAGCAAGGGTATCAGGCGGCACCTGAACCGTACCTCATCCACCCCGAACGGACCGGCCGATGGAGCTCGTGATCCTGGCGCAGGCGGCGCAGCCGCGAGGGGGAGGGCTGATCTCCCTCCTCCCCATGCTGCTCATCATGTTCATCTTCTACTTCCTGCTGATCGTGCCACAGCGCCGGCAGGCCAAGGCGCACGCGCAGATGACCGCCGAACTGCAGAAGGGCGACCAGGTGGTCACCAGCGGCGGCCTCATCGGCAACATCGTGGCGCTGCGCGACGACGCGGTGACGCTCAAGACCGGCGGCTCCACCGTGGAGGTGGAGCGCCGCGCCATCGCCCGGCGCCTGAGCCCCGCGGCGCCTGCCGGGCAGCCGGGTGCGTAGCGCCATGCCCGTGCTGAAGATCGAGCAGCTGGGGGCCGAGGTGCTCCGGCGCCGCGCCGAGGAGGTGCCGGGGCCGGACGCCGAGCTGGACCGGCTGATCGACGACATGTTCGAGACCATGTACGACGCCCGGGGGATCGGACTGGCGGCGCCGCAGGTGGGGGTGTCGCGCCGGGTGATCGTGGTGGACGTGAACGAGCCCGACACCGCCGGCCCCTTCGCCCTCCTCAACCCGCGCGTGGTGGAGGCGGGGGAGCGGCTGGAGAAGGGCGAGGAGGGGTGCCTGAGCATCCCGGGCGTGAGCGCCATGGTGGAGCGCCCGTCCACGGTGGTGGTGGAGGGGCTGGACCGGGCGGGGAACCCCGTGCGCATCGAGGCGGTGGCCATGCTGGCGCGCTGCCTCCAGCACGAGATCGACCACCTGGACGGCGTGCTGTTCGTCGACCGCATCTCGCCGCTCAAGCGCAAGATGCTGCTGGCGCGCTGGAAGAAGCAGGCGGCCGCGCCGTGAGGGTCCTCTTCTGGGGCACGCCCGACTTCGCCCTCCCCGCGCTGCGCGCGCTGAGCGAGGAGGGGCACGACCTGGTGGGGGTGGTGACCCAGCCGGACCGCCCCGCCGGGCGCGGCCGCGGGGTGGCCGCCTCGCCGGTGAAGCGCGAGGCGCTGGAGGAGGGGATCCCCGTGCTCCAGCCGGAGCGGGCGCGCGGCGACGCCTTCCTGGCGCAGGTGCGCGCGCTCGACCCGGAGATTTCGGTGGTGGTGGCGTACGGGCAGATCCTGCGCCCCGAGGTGCTGGCGGTGCCGCCGCTGGGCTCGGTGAACATCCACGCCTCGCTCCTCCCCGAGCTGCGCGGCGCCGCGCCGGTGCAGTGGGCCGTCATCCGCGGGCACCCGGTGACGGGGGTCAGCATCATGCAGATGGACGAGGGGCTCGACTCGGGCCCCGTGCTGCTCACGGTGGAGGAGCCGGTGCTCCCCGAGGAGTCGGGGAGCGAGCTGGCGGCGCGGCTGGCCGAGGTGGGCGCCGAGGCGCTGGTGGAGGCGCTGGCGCTGATGGAGGAGGACCGGCTGACCCCGCAGCCGCAGGAGCACGCGCGCGCCACCTACGCCCCCAAGCTGGACCGCGAGGCGGCGCGGCTGGACTGGACGCGCCCCGCCGCCGAGGTGGCACGCTGGATCCGCGGGCTGGACGACGTCCCCGGCGCCTGGAGCCCGCTGCAGGGGCGCGGCGAGGTGAAGCTCTTCCGCCCGACGGTGGAGGACGCCGGCGGCGAGCCGGGGCGGGTGCTGGCGGTGGACCCGCACGCCGGCGTGCTGGTGGCGTGCGGCGCGGGCGCGGTGCGCCTGCGCGAGGTGCAGCCGCCGGGGAAGCGCCGGATGATGGCGGGGGAATGGGTGCGCGGCCGGGGGGTGGCCGCCGGCGACCGCTTCGGGTCCGCGCCGGGCTGAGCCCCGCGCCGCCGATGCCGGGGAGCGCCACGCCCGCGCGCCGGGCCGCCCTGGAGGTGCTGCGCGCCTTCCGCCGCGGCGAGCTGGCGGACCGGGCGCTGGAGCACGCCGCCGCGCGGCTCGACCCGCGCGACCGCGCCTGGACGCAGGAGCTGGTGTACGGCACCTTCCGCCTGCGCGGCCGCATCGACCACCTGCTCGGCGCGCTGGCCCGGGGCGGGGTGGAGCGGCTGGAGCCGGACGTGCTGGACGTGCTCCGCCTGGGGGCGTACCAGCTGCTGGAGATGGGGAGCGTGCCGCCGTACGCCGCCGTCTCGCAGTCGGTGGAGCTGGCGCGGGGCGCCGGCGCGGGGCGGGCCGCCGGGCTGGTGAACGGCGTGCTGCAGAACCTGCAGCGGCGGGGCGGCCGGGTGGCCTTCCCCGACCCCGCGGCGGACCCGGTGGGGTGGCTGGCGACCTGGGGATCGCACCCGCGCTGGCTGGCGGAGCGGTGGGTGGCGCGCTGGGGGGCGGAGGCGGCGCTCGCCCTGGCCGAGGCGGACAACGCCCGCCCCGAGCTCTACCTGCGCCCGCTGGGGCTCTCCGCCGCGGAGGCGGTGGCGGCGCTGGCGGCGGCGGGGATCGAGGCGGAGCCGGTGGACTTCGCGCCGGACTCGGTGCGGGTGGCGCCCCCGGCCACGGCGGCCGCGGCGCTGGCGGCGGTCCCCGCCGTGGTGCAGGACCCCGCGGCCGCGCTGGTGGTGCGCTACGCCGCCGTCCCCGGCGGCGCCACGGTGCTCGACCTCTGCGCCGCGCCGGGGGGGAAGTCGCTGGGGCTGGCCGAGCGCGCCGGGCGGGTGGCGGCGGCGGACCTCTCCCCGCGGCGGCTGGCGCGGGTGGCCGAGAACGCGGCGCGGGTGGGGTGGAGCGGCCGCCTGGGCGGGGTGGTGGCCGACGGGCGGCACCCTCCCTTCCGCCCGGCGGAGCTGGTGCTGCTGGACGCGCCCTGCACCGGCACCGGCACCTTCCGCCGCCACCCGGACGGGCGGTGGCGCGTGGGCCCGGAGGACCTGGCGGCGCTCGCCGCGCTCCAGGACGAACTGCTCGAGGCGGCGGCGCCCCTGGTGCGGCCCGGAGGATGGCTGGTGTATTCGACCTGCTCGCTGGAGCGCGAGGAGAACGAGGCGCGGGTGGAGGCCTTCCTGGCCGCCCGCCCGGAGTGGGCGCCGGACCCGGCCCCCGGCGCCGTGGCGCCGGGGCTGCTGGACGCCGGGGGGCGCCTCTGCGTGCTCCCGCACCTGCAGGGGGTGGACGGCGCCTTCGCCGCGCGGCTGCGGAGGCGCGCGTGAGCCGCCCCACCGCGCTGGCCGGCTGGCGGAAGCGCGCCATCCGGCCGCAGCCCGAGCCCAAGCCCCGCCGCGGCTGGCGCGAGCGCATCCCCGAGCGCGTCAAGCGCCCCTTCGGCGAGCGCAGGCTGCTGAACCGCGTGCTCTGGGTGATGCTCGGCTCCTTCGTGCTGGGCTACCTCTTCGTCACCCTCCTCTTCTTCCCCGGCTTCGGGCGCTCGCCGATCGTCACCGTCCCCAACCTGCGCGGGCAGGGGTTCGCGGCGGCCGAGCGGCGGCTGGAGCGGCTGGGGCTGGAGGCGGAGCGCGGCCCCGTGCTCCCGCACCCGGACATCCGCCGCGGCGCCGTGCTCACCCAGGACCCGCTCCCGGGGCAGGAGGTCACCCGCGGCTCCACCATCCGCCTCCTGCTGAGCGCGGGGCCGGAGCGCCGCGCCGTCCCCTCCATCGCCGGGCTCCCGCTGGAGGAGGCGCGCGCGCTGCTGGAGCGGATGGGCTTCACCGTGGCCACGCGCCAGGTGATCCACGACTCCCCGGTGGGGCGCATCCTGGAGCTCACCCCCGCCGCCGGGCGCCAGGTGGCCCTCCCCGAGACGGTGACCATCACCCTGAGCGCCGGTCCGCCCAAGGTGCTGGTGCCGAGCGTGCTGGCGCTCCCCGAGCCCGAGGCCCGTGCCCGGCTGCAGGAAGCGGGGCTGCGGCTGGGCACGATCACCTACGACCCCTTCTCGGCCGAGGCGCTGGGCGGCATCGCCTCGCAGAGCCCCGCCCCGGGCGACAGCCTGCGCAAGGGCGGCTCGGTGCGCGTGGTGATCTCCGGCTCCGACCCGAATCCCCCGCCCCCGGTGGAGCCGGACTCCGTGGAGCCCGAGCCGGAGCCGGAGCCCGAGCCGCCCGCCGAGCCCGAGCCCCCGCGCCGGCGATGAGCGGGGCGCGGCGGCAGTGGACGGGCGTGGTGGCGGTGGTGCTCCTCCTCGCCCTGCTGGTGGGCGCCGGCTGGACGGTGCGCGGCCGCTTCCTCCCCGTGGACGAGGGGACGCGCGCCCCCGCCTTCGCCGCGCGCGACCTGCGCGGCGCCCCCGTCTCGCTCGCCTCGCTGCGGGGCCAGGTGGTGCTGCTGAACCTGTGGGCCACCTGGTGCGGCCCCTGCCGGCAGGAGATGCCCTCGCTGCAGCGCCTGCACCAGCGGCTCGGCGAGCGCGGGCTCCGCATCGTGGCCGTGAGCCTCGACGCCGCGCCCGGCGGGGTGAACGCCTTCGGCCCGGGCGGCGACGTGGCGGCCTTCGTGCGCGAGGAGGGGCTCACCTTCACCGTCTGGCACGACCCCTCGGGGCAGGTGGGGCGCCTCTACCGCAGCCGCGGGCTGCCGGAGTCGTACCTGCTGGGGCGCGACGGGCGCATCGTCCGCAAGGTGGTCGGCGCCACCGAGTGGGACACGCCCGAGAAGGTGGCGTTCGTCCGGGGTCTGCTGGAGGAGGGGTGAAGGGAGTGCGCCTGTCGCTGCGCGGCCTCACGGAGAACTGGAAGCTGAAGCTGGCCGCGCTGGGGCTGGCCGTGCTCCTCTGGGCGGTGGTGAGCGCCGAGCAGGTCACCACCCAGTGGGTGCCGGTGCGGGTGGAGCCGGTGGTGCGCGACCCCGAGTACGTGCTCACCGGCGCGCCCGACCCCGCCCAGGTGCGCGTGCGCTTCACCGGCCCCGGGCGCGACCTGTGGGAGCTGGCGCTCGACCGCCCGGTGCTGGAGCTCCCCGTGCGCGACGTGGGCGAGGGGCGCACCTTCGCCCTCGACCCGCAGATGGTGCGCCTCCCCGGCGGCGTGGACGTGCGCGCGCAGGACGTGCGCCCCGCCGTGGTGCGGCTGGGGCTGGAGCGGCTGGTGAGCAAGGAGGTGCCGGTGCGCGTGCGGATCGGCGCCGGCTCGCGGGCCCGCTACCTGGTGGACGGGGTGAGCGTGCTTCCCCCCACCGTGCGCCTCACCGGCCCGGCGGCGACGCTGGCGCGGGTGCGCGCGGTGGCCACCCGCCCCTTCGAGATCGTCCCCGACGACTCCACCTTCACCCGGCGCATCGGGCTCGACACCGCGGGGCTCGGCGGCGTCACCCTCGGCCGCCCCGAGGTGCGGGTGGCGGGCCGGGTGGACCGACGGGTGGAGCGCGTGCTCCCCGGCGTGCCGGTGGAGACGCCGCCGGGGCTGCGGGTGACCCCGCGCGCCGTGGAGGTGCACGTGCAGGGCGGCGAGCGGGCGCTCGCCGCCTTCGTGGGCGGCGCGGTGCGGGTGGTGGTGGTACGCGACTCCGTCCCCGCGGCCGTCCCCCCGGCCGGGATCGACGTCCCCGTGCGGCTGGAGGGGCTCCCTCCCGGCGTCGGCGGGCGCAGCGTCCCGGTGCGGGTGCACGTCACGCCGGACGGCGCCCCGAGGCCGCGGTGAGCGCCCCGCTGGTGCTGGGGATCGAGACCTCGTGCGACGAGACCTCGGCCGCCGTGCTGCGCGGCGAGACGGAGCTGCTGGGGCACGTCATCTTCTCGCAGGACGTGCACCGCCTCTACGGCGGCGTGGTCCCCGAGCTGGCCTCGCGGGCGCACCTGCGCACGGTGGACGACGTGGTGGCCGGCGCCCTGGCCGAGGCCGGCGTGGCGCTGGCCGAGGTGGACCTGGTGGGGGTCACCGCCGGGCCGGGGCTGATCGGCGCGCTCCTGGTGGGGGTGGCGTGGGCCAAGGCGGCCGCCTGGGCGGCGGGGAAGCCGCTGGTGGGAGTGCACCACATGGAGGCGCACCTCTTCGCCACCCAGCTGGAGCACCCGGAGGCCGCGCCCCCCTTCGTGGCGCTGCTGGTCTCCGGCGGGCACACGCTCCTCCTCTGGGTGCCCGGGTGGGGCGAGTACCACCTGCTCGGCGCCACCCGCGACGACGCCGCCGGCGAGGCGTTCGACAAGGCGGCCAAGGTCCTGGGTCTCCCGTACCCGGGGGGCCCCGCCATCGAGCGCGCGGCCGAGGGCGGCGACCCGAAGCGGCACCGCTTCACCCGCCCGCTCTTCACCCGCGCCCAGCGCCCGGGCGAGCCGGACTACTACGACCTGTCGTTCAGCGGGTTGAAGAACGCGCTGCGGCTGCGGGTGCGCGAGCTGGAGGCCGCGGGGACGCTGGCGGACGAGGTACCGCACCTCGCCGCCTCCTTCCAGGCCGCCGTGGTGGACGTGCTGGCGGGGAAGACGCTGCGGGCGGTGGAGCAGACCGGGTGCCGGCGCGTGGTGCTCGGCGGCGGCGTCGCCAACAGCCGCGCGCTCCGGCGGCGGCTGCGCGAGGGCCTCGGTGCCGGCGGCGAGCTGTACGCCCCCTCGCCGCGCCTCTCCACCGACAACGCGGCCATGATCGCGCGGGCCGCGCTCTTCCGCCACGCCGCCGGCGAGACCGCGGGGCTGGACCTCAACGCCCGCGCGGACCTCCCCTTCCCGGGGCTGGTGCGGGGGTAGGCGGCGCGCTGGTACGCATGTCGCATCGCCGGTGCCGGTTCAGGACCGGCCTCGACCCTCATCCCGACGCCGCTTGATCACGCTCCTCCACGTCTCGGACCTGCACTTCGGCCCCCCCTACCATTCGGGGGTGGGCGAGTCGCTCCAGGAGTTCGCGGCGCGCCTCCATCCGCACGCCATCATCGCCTCGGGCGATTTCACCCAGCGCGCCAAGCCCGAGCAGTTCGCGGCCGCCCGCGCCTTCCTCGACCGCTTTCCCCCCGTCCCCGTGGTGGTCACCCCGGGGAACCACGACGTGCCGCTCCTGCGCGTGGCCGAGCGCGTCTTCGCGCCCTACCGCCATTACCAGCGCCACCTCCACGCCGAGCTCGACACCGTCACCCGCCTCCCCGGCGTGGTGATCGTGGCGCTCAACTCCACCGCGCCGCTGCGCGCCACCGTCAACGGGCGCATCCACCGCTGGCAGCTCGACTACGCGCGCGAGGCCTTTTCCGGGCTCCCCGACGAGGTGACGCGGGTGGTGGTGGCCCACCACCACTTCGCCCCGCCGCCGGACTTCGAGGGCGGCGACGCCATGCCCCAGGCCCAGCGCGCGCTCGACGCCTTCAACGCCATGAAGGTGGACATGATCATGGGGGGGCACCTGCACCGCAGCTACATCGGCAACTCGCTCGACGTCTACGCCGGCGTGGACCGCGAGCACGGCATCGTCATCGTGCAGAGCGGCACCTCCACCTCGCGCCGCGGGCGCGCCCGCGAGCGCGAGAAGAACTCGCTCAACGTGCTGCGGCTGGACGGCCGCACCATCCGCGTCACCCACTACATGTACTTCGAGGACGCGGGCGACTTCCTCCCCACCAGCCGCCACCTCTTCTTCCGCCGCGGGCGCCCGCCGCTCGACGCCGAGGGGCGTGCCGCGGTGGAGGCCATCTTCCTGGACGACCGCAAGGAGAAGCGCCATGACGAGCTCGAGATCCGCGCCTGACCGGGCGGCCGCCGCGGCGGCCCCCGGGGAGGGGTAGGGGCGTGGCGGAGCGCACGCGCGTGCTGCGCTGGCTGGCCTGGGGCGGGGCCGGCCTGGCGGCCGGGGTGCTCCTGGCCGTGCTGGTGCTGAACCTGGTGGCCCGCACCGAGCGGGGGCAGCAGTGGGTGCTGCGGCGCACCCTGATGGCGGTGGGGGAGGGGATCCCGAATGGGAAGCTGGAGATCAACCGCCTCTCCGGGAACCTCTTCCGCGGCGCCAAGCTCTACGGCGTCTCGCTGCGCGGCCTCGACGGCGAGCCCTTCATCGTGGCCGACAGCGCCTTCCTCGACTACGACGTGGCCACCCTGGTCACGCCGCGCATCCTCATCAACCGCGCCACCATCTACCGCCCGCGCATCCTGATCAAGAAGTTCCCCGGCGACTCGCTCTGGAACTACCAGGAGATCTTCTCCGACACCACCTCGCGCGACACCACCCGGCCGCGCACCGAGCGGCTGGTGCTGGCCAGCCGCATCCGCATCGTCGACGCCTCGGCCGAGGTGCTGCTCCCCTGGCAGCCCGACCCGGACCTCGCCCCGGCCGCGCGGCGCCGGGCGGTGCGCGAGGCGCTGGCCGACACGGCGCCGCTGCTGCTGGACAGCGTGCCGGGCGGCTACGTGCGCACCCTGCGCTTCACGGACCTCAACGGCGGCTTCCGCAGCATCCAGTTCGCGCCGGGCTCCGAGTCCGGCTCGCGCATCGTCATCGACTCGCTGCGCGCCACCGCGCAGATCTTCCGCGAGCCGGGCGAGATCAAGGCGCTGCAGGGGCAGCTGGCGCTGATGCGGCGCCACATCGAGTTCGACGCGCCGCTGCTGCGGCTGGCCGGGACGCGGGTGGCCACCTCGGGGGTGGTGCGCTTCGACACCGCCAGCGGCGACCCGCTCTACGACCTGATGGTGCGCGCCGACACCATCGCCTTCCGCGACCTGCGCTGGCTCTACCCGCGCTTCCCCGCCGACGCCCACGGGTCGCTCTCGCTCCTGGTGGAGAGCCGCCCGGAGGGGACGATGGTCCTGGCGCGCGACGCCCACGTGCGCGCGCCGGGAACGCGCCTCGACGGCAGCTTCGGGCTGGTCATGGGCGACACCCTCCAGTTCGTGGAGGTGGACCTGCGCGCCGAGCCGCTGCGGGTGCAGTTCATCGAGCAGATGCTCCCGGGCGGGCTCCCGGTGCGCGGGCTGCGGCTGGGCGGGGTGGAGATCCGGGGGAGCGGCGGGGCGTGAGATGCCCCCGGGCGCGGCGCCCGGGGGCCCTGGCGGGGTGACTACAGGTCGTTGCACGCCGACTGGCTGGAGGTCTCGTCCGCGTCGCCGTCCATGCTGGTGGTGCCGCCCTCCACCGTCACCGAGTAGCCGCCGCCCGGCGTCCCCGGGGTGGTGAAGGTGATCCGCCCGTTCTCGTCCGAGCGGTACCAGGGGATGGAGTAGCTGTCGAGCAGCTCCTTGGTCTGCGTGTGCACGTGGTGGTAGCCGTTGGTCGCGCTCACCCCGAAGGTCACGTAGTCGGGCGAGGTGAGGTCCAGGAAGCGGCTGTCGACCCCGTTGCACGAGCCGTGGTGGTTCCCCTTCAGCACGTCCACGTCCATCCCCGGGCTCACGTCGTAGCCCGCCGCGTCGAAGTAGGCCAGCGCCTCGTGCTCCGCGTCGCCCGAGAGCCACATGGTGAACGAGGCGCTGTCCGGTCCCACCAGCTTCACCGGCACCGAGCGGTTGTTGGGGCCGTCGCCGTTCGGGTCCGGCTTCATCACGTGCAGCTTCGCCCCGCCGTCCAGCACGAAGGTGCAGATCGCCGCGCCGGTGCCGCAGGGGTCGTCGGTGTCGCGGTAGTCCAGCTCGCTCCGGCCCGCCCGCGCGTCGATCGAGTCGCGCAGCTCCGCCAGCGTCACCCCGTCGGCGGCGTCCTGGTTCTCGAAGAAGATGGGGATGGAGATGTCGTGCGCCGTCTTGAAGAACTCGCGCAGGGCGCCGTGGTGGTCGTAGTGCGCGTGCGAGAGGATCATCAGGTCGATCGTCCCCCCCGCCATCCCGAACTCGCTGATCAGGTTCGCCATCCGGGTGAGCCCCTGCCCGGCGTCGATGATCACCCGCGACTCCCCGTTCTCGATGTAGATGGCGTCGGCCTGGCCGGCGTCGATGACGCGCACCACCAGCGCGCCCTTCTTCCCGTCGTTGCGCGCGCCGGGCGTCCCCTCGTCGCCCGCGCCGTAGGTGGAGGTGGCCACGTGCCAGTTGGAGCCCTTCGCGTCCAGGTTGTTCTGCGTGGGGTCGGTCACGCCGCGCGTGGCGCCGGCCGGGAAGGCGGTGGCCCAGGTCACCGAGTCCACGCTGGCGCCGCCGCCGTCGCGCAGCGCCACCCAGTCCGAGCTGTTCGCCATGGTCAGCGTGCTGTAGACGTAGTCCTCCGCCACGCCGCCGTTCTGCCCGGAGCTGCCGTTGCGGGCCAGCACCACGTACCCGCCCGCCGGCACGGAGAGGGAGCTGGAGATGGTCTGCGGCGAGTCGTTGTTCGAGGCCAGCGTCCACCCCTGGAGGTTGACGGCAGCGGCGCCGAGGTTGTGCACCTCGATCCACTCGCCGTCCGCGTCGGCCACGGCGGAGGGGTCCACCATCAGCTCGTTGATGACGATCTGCCCCGCGTAGGTCGAGGTGGCGAAACGGGCCCCCTCGCCGTCCGGGGCCACCGGGTCGGGCGGCGCCACCAGCTCGCCGCAGGCGGAGAGGAAGAGGAGGGCCGCGAGCGCGGCCGCGTGCTGCAGGCGGAGGACGCGTGACATGGCAGTCTCCTGCGCGGGTGAAACGACACCGGCCCCGCACCCGCGCGGAGCCGGACCAGTGGTGCCACTCGGAGGTGGACGGACGGTGCGGGACATGCATCGCCCCCCTGGCCGACGCCCCATGAGCGTGGGGTGCCCGGTCCAACGAGGTGAAGGAGGAACCGCCATGCGCATCGTCCGTTTCGCCGTACTGCTCCTGCTCGCCGCCGCGTGCTCCCGCACGGTCAAGGTGGAGTCCGACCCCGACCGCGGCCGCGTGGACGTCGACGTCCAGCGCCCCGGCACGCCCGAGGGGTGGAGCGCCGTGCTGCGCTCCGTCAACGCCTCCGGCGTCACCGGCGAGGGCTCGGCCCGGGACATGGACAACGCCTCGCACGTCACGGTCCGCATCGCCGGCGCG
>DASUNK010000620.1:0-8181 GCA_036277195.1 Longimicrobiaceae bacterium
GGCCTGCGGCGACGCCCCGCAGCAGGACCACGCCCGCAGCCGGCTGCACACCCTGGCGCGCGACCTGGGCGACCAGGTGGGGATGCGCCGCTGGCGCTCCTTCAGCCGCCCCGCGCTGGTGTCGCTCTCGGCGTACCGGCCGGCCCCCGCCGCGCGCACCCGGGCGCCGCGGCTGGCGCGCTGGCGCCGGGCCCTGGCCGCGCAGCCCGACGTGGACTGAGCGGATCCCCATCGCCCGAAAAAGCGAAGGCGCGGCCCTCCCCGGCCGCGCCTTCTTTCGCTTCCGCGCGCCGGTACGAGAATGGCGTCGCGGCGGGGAGCGGCGTATCTTGTCTCGCTCGCGCAACGTCACGGGCGGAGGACCCATGGCCACGACCTTTCCCAACAAGCTGGTCGCCGTCCCGGCGGACGCCCCCGCCGCCGAGGCGCACGGCGACCGCAACCCCGGCACCCCGCTGGACCTGGACTGGGTGGCCGAGGTGCGGGTGAACCGCAGCGCCGTGGAGCGCCGCGCCGCCACCATCGGCACCCGCCGCACCGTCAAGAAGGAGTGGCAGGCCGCCTGGCTCCTGCGCGCCGTCACCCTGATGGACCTCACCACCCTCGCGGGCGACGACACCGCCGGCACGGTGCGGCGCCTCTGCGCCAAGGCCCGCCAGCCGGTGCGCGAGGACCTGCTGGAGGGGCTCGGCGCCGCGGAGCTGCCGATCCACAGCGCCGCCGTCTGCGTGTACCACCGCTTCGTGCCCACCGCCGTGGAGGCGCTGCGCGGCTCGGCGATCCCGGTGGCCGCCGTCTCCACCGGCTTCCCGGCCGGGCTCTCCCCCTTCCGCCAGCGGGTGGAGGAGATCCGCGCCTCGGTGGCCGAGGGCGCCGGCGAGATCGACGTGGTCATCACCCGCGAGCTGGCGCTCACCGGCCGCTGGGAGGCGCTCTACGACGAGGTGCGCGCCTTCCGCGAGGCGTGCGGACCCGCCCATCTCAAGACCATTCTCGCCACCGGCGAGCTGGCCACCCTGCGCAACGTGGCGCGCGCCTCGCTGGTGTGCATGATGGCGGGGGCGGACTTCATCAAGACCTCCACCGGGAAGGAGAGCCGCAACGCCGAGCTCCCGGTGGGGCTCACCATGGTGCGCTGCATCCGCGCCTTCCGCGAGCGCACCGGGCACGCCGTGGGCTTCAAGCCCGCGGGCGGCATCCGCACCGCCAAGGACTCGCTGGTGTGGATGCTGATGATGAAGGAGGAGCTGGGGAACGACTGGCTGCGCCCCGCCCTCTTCCGCTTCGGCGCCAGCTCGCTGCTGGGCGACATCGAGCGCCAGCTGGAGCACCACCTCACCGGCCGCTACTCCGCCTCCTTCCGCCACCCGATGGCGTAGCCCGCCGCCGCGGCGAGAGTTGCGAACTTTCCGGGGCCCCGCGCGCGGGGCCCTCCGCGCTCCGGCCCTCCTCCGCCGCACGATTTCCCTTGCTTCCCCGGCCGGTGCCGCACTATCGTAGGACCCGCCGCGGGTCCGCCGGAGGCGCGTGCTTTTCTCGCCTTTCCCGGCGGCCCCGCTCCCCCCGCAGGTGACGCTCCGCAACCATAGGAACGGGACAATGACGACATCGGCATGGCTGCGGCCGGTTGCGGCCGCCCTGCTCCTGGCGACCCTCGCCACGCCGGCGTGCCGGCGGAACCGCCCCGACGACGGCAAGGACAAGGACAAGGACGGGACGCCGACCGGCACCATCGTCTACAACGGCTCGATGACGGAGGCGGAGCGGCACCGCTGGTACCACGTCTCCGAGGGGAGCGAGATCATCCCCGTCCACTTCCTCCTGGCGCTGAACGACCCGCGCACGGGGCGGCCGTTCCTGGACGACCCGGAGCGCCTCGGGCTCCTCCCCGACCGCGAGACGCCGCGCGCCCTGAACTACTACGGGCTGCCGATCGGGCTCTCGGCCGACACCTCGGTGGACACGCGCTGGCTGGGGATGACGCTGCTGGGCTTCAACTGCGCCGCCTGCCACACCACCGAGCTGCGCTACCAGGGGAACCGGCTGCGGGTGGACGGCTCGCAGTCGCTCTTCGGCCCGGTCTTCTTCGTCCAGTCGATGCTGGAGGGGATCGGCCGGCTCCTCACCCACCCCGCCGAGCTGTTCGGGTTCGTCAAGCGCCTGAAGCGCATCGAGCGGGAGTTCCCGGGCGTGCACGCGCAGCGGACGCGCGAGGGGCCGCCGGGGGCGCAGGTGCCTCCCGGGGACTCGGCGATCCTGGAGAGCCTGACCGACGCCGACACCACCGTCAGCGACAGCGTGATCATGGCCGAGGTGGTCCGCGCGCTCCGCGAGGACTCCGTCCGCGTCCGGGCGGTGAGCCTGGACTCGGTGGTGGTCCTCGACAGCGTCACGGCCCGCGACCGCGCCCTGGGACGGCGCTACTCCGACGCCGCGGCGGACTCCTTCGCCACCCGGGTGCTGAACCGCGTGCCGGACCAGCACGAGGCGGCGGTGGTGGAGGGGGAGCCCGCCACGCGCGGCGGCCCGCCCGCCGCCGCCGCCGACCGCGAGTCGCTGCGGAGCGTGATCGGCGACATCGGGATGGTCGCCCGCATCCTGCGCGACCGGCTGGAGGCGGCCCGGAGTCTGACCCCGCTGCGGGGCCAGACCCAGCCGGGGTACGGCCGGGCGGACGCCTTCGGCGTGGCCCGCAACCGGATCTACCCCAGGGACACGGTCAACCAGAACGCCCCGGTGAGCTACCCGCACCTGTGGGACCTGGACAGCACGGCGTGGATGCACTACGACGCCAACACCAACTCGCTGATGGAGCGCAACCTGGGGCAGGCGCTGGGCGTGGGCGCGGGGATGGACCCGGTGACCTTCCGCTCCACCCTGAACGTGGTCCACATCTACGAGCTGGAGCTGCTGGCGCGGAAGACGCGCGCCCCCGAGTGGCCGGCCTTCTTCCCGCCGGTGGACTCGGCGAAGGCGCAGCGGGGACGGACGCTCTACGGGACGTACTGCGCCGGCTGCCACCTGGACACGCCCAACGACCTCTGCTTCCGCGGCGACAGCGTGCGCACGGACACCATGCGCCTGCGGAACTTCTCCAAGCCGATGCGCGACGGCCGCACCTTCACCGTGACGGTGGGGCCCGTCCTCACCCGGCTGAAGACGGTGGGGTTCGACGTGTTCAACGTGCCGCCGGCGCAGCGGCTGCGGATGGACGGGGGGCTGCAGCAGGACCAGATCATCTGGCGCACCACGCGGATGTGGGGCGCGCGGCCGCTGGACGGGATCTGGGGGAGCCCGCCCTTCCTGCACAACGGCTCGGTGCCCACGCTCTGGGACCTGCTCCTCCCGGCGAACCGGCGCCCGCGCACCTTCCCGCTGGGGCACCACGACTTCGACCCGCAGAAGCTCGGCTTCCGCACCGACACCACCGGCCGCTGGACCTTCGACACCCGCCAGCAAGGGAACGGCAACGGCGGGCACGAGTACGGCACGCGCGAGATGAGCGACGCGCAGCGGTGGGACCTGGTGGAGTACCTGAAGGTGCACCGCGGCTGGAGCGGCCCGGTGCAGACGCCCTCGTGGGTGACGCGGTGCCCCCAAGGCCCCTCCTGAGGGCCCCCTCCCTGCTCGCCTAGGCTCGCTGTCCCTCCCCCGTTCCGGGGGAGGGACATTTCGGGTGCGGGGGAGCCTCCGTGCGCGCCGGGGCTCTCCGGCAGTCGGCGCAGGCCGACTTCGCGTAGTCGTTGCCCGCGGTTTCAACCGCCGGGCTGGGTGAGTGCACGGCAGCCGGTGTCCCGCACCCTGAACGCGATCGCCCCGCCGCCCGGTCTCGGGTGGCGGGGCGGTTCGCTTGGGGGGATCGGCTTCAGTAGATGTAGACCTGCGTGCCCACGGTGGCGTGGCGGTAGAGCTTCTCCAGCGCCACCGGCCCCAGCCGGATGCACCCGTGCGTGGCCGGGAAGCCGACGCTGATCGGCTCGTTGGTGCCGTGGATCAGGATACCGTCGCCGGTGTCGAGCTTGTACTTCCCCAGCACGAACGGGATCTGGCGGTTCCGCGTGCCGAAGGGGGGGATGTACAGCGTGCTGTCGAACTCCAGCGGCCGCTCCGGCGGCAGCGCCTCGAACTCGCCGCCGCGCACGATCCCCATCCGGTCGCCGCGGCGCACCAGCCGCCCGCCGTCGGCGAGCGCCACCCCGCCCTCGGGGAAGCGCCGCACCCGCTTGGCGGGCTGGCTGTAGTAGTGCCAGTCCGGCGGCGTCCAGAGCGGGTCCCGCTCCTTGGCCAGCACCGTGCGCCGCCCGATCGGGGTGGAGAAGTCGATGGTGCGGCCGGTGGTGGTGCGGGCCAGCCCCATCCCCACCCCCGCCGGCGAGGTGACCAGCGTCCGCTCGCCGTCCACGTACCAGAGCATGCGGTCGTAGACGGAGATGATGATGCGCCGGCCGCGCGCGCCCCAGGCCTCGGCCCGGCCGCGCTCCCAGCGCACGCTGTCCGCGCGCGAGGTGGGGCGCTTGGGATAGGGATCGGGGTTGTCGATCCCCAGCCGGCGGAGCCGGTCCACCATGATCTCCTCGCGCGTCACCAGCCCGCGCTGCGGCTGTGGGCGCTCGCCGAGGGTGTCGGCGGCGGAGACGTGGGCGAGCTGGGCGTGCAGCGGCGGCGCGGCGCCGAGCGCGCAGAGCGCCGGCAGGCACGCCAGCGCGTGGCGGATGTTCTTGCCAGGGAACCACATGGCTGCCTTCTCCCCCTGCTGGACCTCCGGACAGGGCCGCGTTCGCGGCACTAGCGAAAATCGTGCACTCGAGCCCACAAATCAAGCGGCGCGCTCACGACAGCGCCACGAGCAGCACCACCACGACGAGGAAGAGGGCGGCCAGCGCCAGCACTCCCAGCGACGCGATCCCCGCCAGCCGCACCGCGCGGCCGGGCTCCCACCGCGGCACGCGGGCCGAGGAGGGGATCGCCGCCAGCCCCACCAGTCCGCCCGCCACCAGCCCGCCCGCGTGGGCGGCGTTGTCGATGAAGGCGTAGCCGAGGATCCCCAGCCCGGCGATGAGCGCGATGTCGATCACGATCATCTTCAGGAAGCCGGGCGGGAGCTGGTCCTTGCGGCGCCACCCCAGGATCCCCAGGAACCCCACCATCCCCAGCAGCCCGCCCGAGGAGCCGAGCGAGGTGCCGTGGGGTGGGAGCGCCAGCGAGGCCGCGCTGCCGCCGAGCGCGGCCACCAGGAACACCAGCGGGACGAACCCGCGCGCCGCGAAGGTCTCCACCAGCCGCCCCAGGTCGCGCAGCGCCATGAAGTTGAGGGCGAAGTGCACCACGCCCCCGTGCAGCAGGGCGGCGGTGAGCACCCGCCACCACTGGCCCGCGGCCACCGTCTCGCGGCCGAGCTCGCCCACCCCCACGGAGACGTCGAAGAAGAAGAGCTGCAGCGCCCCCACGCCGACCAGGAGCACCGAGAGGGCGTCGGTATAGGGGGTGGAAGCGGGGCGCACCGCCACCCGCTGCTCCACCGCCACCTCGAAGGCGCGGGGGGTGAGCCGGCGCGCGGTGGAGAGCCCGTGCAGCGCCGCCAGCAGCCACATCCCCGCCAGCGCCGCCACCACCGCCCCCATCGAGCCGAGCGCCGGCGCGCCGCCGGCCAGCAGGGCCAGCACCACGCCGCCGCAGGCCAGCGCGGGGAGGCGCACGCGCTGCCGGGCCGCCGCCACCACCCGCTGGTGGAGGAGCTCGAAGAGGTAGGGGACGTGCCAGGGGCGCACCAGCCCGGCCGTCTCGGGGGTCCACACCAGCGGCGTGGGCCGGCCCAGGCGGACGCGCTCCACCAGCGCCTCGCGCGAGCAGGGCACCAGCGCGCCGTCGTAGTAGCCGTACCCCGGCGGCGCCACGCCTCCGCCGCCCTCCGCCTCCGTCTGCATCTCCGTCCGTCCACCTCCGCAAGGGTGAACCGCTCCCCTGGCTCGTACGCACGGGCGGCGCCGCCGGTTCCGCCGCCCATGCGTTCGCGCCCGCCGTCGCTTATACTTACGCTGGAGCCGGGCCGCCGGCCCGCCACCCCGCGCACGAGGCGCCCATGAGCATCGCCGAGATCTTCGAGACCCTGGAGTACGGCCCCGCGCCCGAGAGCCCCAGGCCCGCCCTGGGCTGGCTGGACGAGCACCAGCGCCGCTTCGGGCACTTCGTCGCCGGCGCCTGGCGCGAACCCGCCGACGGCGAGTGGTTCGACACCATCAACCCCGCCACCACGCAGGTGCTGGCGCAGGTGGCCCAGGGCGGCCCCGCCGACGTGGAGGCCGCCGTCCGCGCGGCCCGCGCCGCGCTCGGGCCCTGGCAGGCGCTGGGCGGGCACGGGCGCGCCCGCTACCTCTACGCCATCGCCCGGCACGTCCAGAAGCACTCGCGCCTCTTCGCCGTGCTGGAGTCGCTCGACAACGGCAAGCCGATCCGCGAGTCGCGCGACATCGACATCCCCCTGGTGGCGCGGCACTTCTACCACCACGCCGGCTGGGCGCAGCTGATGGAGCGCGAGCTGGCCGGCTACGGGCCCGTGGGCGTGGTGGGGCAGATCATCCCCTGGAACTTCCCGCTCCTGATGCTGGCGTGGAAGATCGCCCCCGCGCTGGCGATGGGGAACACGGTGGTGCTGAAGCCCGCCGAGTTCACCTCGCTCACCGCCCTCCTCTTCGCCGAAGTCTGCCGCGACCTGGGGCTCCCCCCCGGCGTGGTGAACGTGGTCACGGGCGACGGGCGCACCGGCGCCGCGCTGGTGGAGCACCCCGGGGTGGACAAGATCGCCTTCACCGGCTCCACCGACGTGGGGCGCATCATCCGCGTGGCCACGGCCGGGAGCGGCAAGAAGCTCTCCCTGGAGCTGGGCGGCAAGAGCCCCTTCATCGTCTTCGACGACGCGGACCTGGACAGCGTGGTGGAGGGCGTGGTCGACGCCATCTGGTTCAACCAGGGGCAGGTCTGCTGCGCCGGCAGCCGCATCCTGGCGCAGGAAGGGGTGGCCGAGGCGCTGGTGGCGAAGCTGCGCGAGCGGATGGAGACGCTGCGCGTGGGCGACCCGCTGGACAAGGCGGTGGACATCGGCGCCATCGTGGCCCCGGTGCAGCTGGAGCGCATCCAGGCGCTGGTGCGCCAGGGGGAGGAGGAGGGCGCGCGCCTCTGGCAGCCCTCGTGGAGCTGCCCGCAGGAGGGGTGCTTCTACCCGCCCTCGCTCTTCACCGAGGTCTCGCCCTCCTCCACCATCGCGCAGGTGGAGATCTTCGGCCCGGTGGTGGTGCTGATGACCTTCCGCACCCCCGAGGAGGCGGTGGCGCTGGCCAACAACACCCGCTTCGGGCTGGCCGCCAGCGTGTGGACGGAGAGCATCAACCTGGCGCTCGACGTGGCGCCCAAGGTGAAGGCGGGCACGGTGTGGATCAACTGCACCAACGTCTTCGACGCGGCCAGCGGCTTCGGCGGCTACCGCGAGAGCGGCTTCGGGCGCGAGGGGGGGAAGGAGGGGCTCTGGGAGTATGTGAAGCCGCGCTGGGAGCAGGGGCACGGCGGCGCCGCGCGGAAGGCGGAGAACGGGGGGCGGAAGAAGGCGCCGAAGGCCGAGACCGGCGCGCGCGGCGACGGGCGCGGGCCCGCGCTCCCGCCGATCGACCGCACCGCCAAGCTGTACATCGGCGGCAAGCAGTCCCGCCCCGACGGCGGCTACTCGCTGGCGGTGCACGGCGCGGGCGGGCGGCTGCTGGGCGAGGTGAGCCGCGCGAACCGCAAGGACGTCCGCAACGCGGTGGAGGCGGCGCACAAGGCGGGCGGCTGGCGGAAGGGGACCGGCCACGCCCGCGCGCAGGTGCTCTACTACCTGGCCGAGAACCTGGCCGCGCGGGCGGACGAGTTCGCCCGCCGCATCGCCGCGCTGGCGGGCGACGAGGGCGGGGCCCGGCGCGAGGTCGATCTCTCCGTGCAGCGCCTGTACACCTACGCCGCCTGGGCCGACAAGTGGGACGGCGCGGTGCACCACACCCCGTTCCGCAACGTCACCCTGGCCATGCCCGAGCCGATCGGGGTGATGGGGATCGCCTGCCCGGACGAGGCGCCGCTGCTGGGGTTCGTCTCCACGGTGGCGCCGGCCATCGCCATGGGGAACGCGGTGGTGGTGATCCCCTCCGAGCGGGGACC
>DASUNK010000621.1:0-4602 GCA_036277195.1 Longimicrobiaceae bacterium
TGATAGCCCTGCGGGCATGCCGCCACGACGTCGAACTGCATGAGGCCAGCAGCTTCCATGATCGATGCCAGCACATTGTTGCCATCGCCCAGCCACGCGACCTTCAGCCCCGGCAACGCATGGCCGCTTTCAATGATCGTCAGCAGGTCCGCCATGATCTGGCAGGGGTGCACCAGGTCGGTGAGCCCGTTGATCACCGGGACGGAGCCGTACTCGGCCAGCTCCTCCACGTCGCTCTGCGCGAAGGTGCGGATCATGATCCCGTCCACGTAGCGCGAGAGCACCCGCGCCGTGTCCCTGATCGGCTCGCCGCGGCCGAGCTGGATGTCGCGCGAGGAGAGGAAGAGGGCGTGCCCGCCCAGCTGGTACGCCCCCACCTCGAACGAGACGCGGGTGCGGGTGCTGCTCTTGGTGAAGATCATGGCCAGCGTCTTGCCCGCCAGCGGCCGGGCGGCGTACTCGCCCCGCTTCATGCGGGCGGCGAGGTCCAGCGTCTCCAGGAGCTCCTCGCGGGTGAAGTCCGGGATGGAGCGGAAGTGGCGGACGGGGCGGTCGGTCATGGCGTCGGGGCCGGGTGCGGGTTCGGCGGCGCGGAAGCGGCGCCAAGATAGCACCCGCGTCCGCGGGCGACCACACCGCTCCCGCGGCGAGGGAACCTTGCGGGGGGTACGGGGTACAAGTCCAATCGCCGCAAGCAGATACGAGCGGCGGACGCCGTGGCGGGAACGGGGCGCGAGCCCGCCGGGCGCTTCCCTTTTCGTACGAGCGTCCATACAATTGTAGCTTGCGCGCGCGTGCGGGCGGTCCGTTCCGTCCCCACGAGCGCGCGGCTCGTCTCAGCCTCAGTCTCCGCCGCGGCCGCGGCCCGGCAGGTCACTCTTCAGCCCCGAAGTCCCCATGAAGCGCTTCCTCACCGCGGCCATCGGCCTCCTGGTCCTCGCGGCCTGCAACGGGGGCGACGGCCCCACCAACAACCCGACGCTCACCTCCATCAGCATCTCGCCGGACGGGAGCACGCTCACCGTCGGGCAGACGGTGACGCTCTCCGCCACCGGGCACATGTCCGACGGCGGCACCAGCAACGTGTCGGCCACCTTCACCTCGCAGAACCAGGCGGTGGCGACGGTGACCGCGGCGGGCGTGGTGACGGCGGTCTCGGCCGGCACGGCCCAGATCCAGGCCGAGTACCAGGGGAAGACGGACCTGGTGACCATCACCGTCACCGGGCAGGTGGTGAACAACTGCACCCCCGCCAACACCCTCAACCTGGCGGTGGGGCAGTCGCAGGTGCTCGCCGGCGCGGCCGGGGCCAACATCTGCCTGGGCGCCGGCGGCGCGAACGCCGAGTACACGGTGATGCCGCACTTCACCACGCCGGCCTCGGCCAGCCTCGCGCTCAGCGTGCAGGCCAGCGGCGGGGTGGTGGCGGTGACGGGCCCGCCGAACCCCTCGCTCGCCGTGCCCACGCGCTTCTCCGCGGCCTTCGCGGCGGCACGCGCGGCGGCGCGCGACCGGGGCCGCTCCTTCCACGTGGACCTGCGCGAGCGCACCGCGCGCGCCATGGTGGGCCACGTGGCGGGCGCGCAGCGGTGGTACCGCGAGCGCAAGACGCTGCGCCGCAACGTGCAGGGCGCGCCGCCCGCGCTCGGGGCGCTGCTGCAGATCAACGTGAGCCAGTCGTTCTGCACCAACATCGACTACCGCACCGGGCGCGTGGTGGCCATCGGCAACCGGGCCGTGGTGGTGGAGGACACCGCCAACCCGAAGCCGGGCTTCACCACCGAGGACTTCGAGAACATCGCCGCCACCTTCGACACGCTGGTCTACCCGGTCGCCGTGGCCAACTTCGGCGAGCCGCAGGACATCGACGACAACGACCGGGTGATCATCTTCTACACCCGCGCGGTGAACGAGCTGACGCCGGTGGGGCAGAACTTCATCGTGGGCGGCTTCTTCTACGGCCGCGACCTCTTCCCCCACCAGGCCGGCAACGGCTTCCCGGCGTGCGAGGGGAGCAACGTGGGCGAGATGTTCTACATGCTGGCGGCGGACCCGACCGGCGTCGTGAACGGGCACGTGCGCACGGTGGAGAGCGTGCTGGAGGGCACCATCGCCACGGTGGCGCACGAGTTCCAGCACCTGATCTCGGCTTCGCGCCGCCTCTTCGTGATCGGCGCCGGCGGCACCTCGTGGAGCGAGGACGCCTTCCTCAACGAGGGGCTCAGCCACATCGCCGAGGAGCTGCTCTTCTACCGCGCCTCCGGGCTGGGGCCGCGGCAGAACATCGACTACCCGACGATCACCGCCAACCAGCAGCGGATCGACGCGGCCAACACCTACCAGATCCAGAACATCGGGCGCTTCCTGGAATTCCTGGAGGACCCCGAGGGGAACTCGGTCTACGACGACGACGACGACCTGGCCACCCGCGGCGGCTCGTGGGCCTTCCTCCGCTACGCGGCGGACCGGCGCAACGGCAACGACGCCGAGCTCTGGTTCAACCTGGTGAACACGGATCTCACCGGGCTGGCGAACCTGCAGTCCACGCTGGCGATCGACCCGCGGATCTGGGTGCGCGACTTCAACGTGTCGCTCTACGCGGACGACGCGGTGGCGGGCGTGCCGCCGGAGTACCGGCAGCCGAGCTGGGACCACCGCTCCATCTACTCGGGGATCCCCGCCATCGGCGGCTACCCGCTGCGGGTGCGGCCGCTGGCGGCCGGGGCCACGGTCAACGTGACGCTGGTGGGCGGCTCCGCCTCCTTCCTGCGCGTGGGCGTGGCCGCCAACGGGCAGGCCCGCGTGGACGTGCTCTCCGGCGGGGTGGCACCCCCGAACGGGGCCAGCGTGGTCGTGCTGCGGACCAAGTAGCCGTGCGCCCCGCCGCCGCGCTGGCGCTCGCCGCCCTGCTCGCCGCCGCCTGCAGCCGCCCCGCCCAGGTGGTGCCGGACACGGCGGCGCAGCAGGAGCCCCACCGGGTGGTGGGGCGCGTGGCGGTGGTCGGCTCGGCACCGGTGAACCTCCGCGTGGCGGTCCGCACCGACGCCGGCGGGGTGTACGTCGAAGGGCCGCTCGCCGCCGAAGTGCGCCGCCTCTCCGGGGCGCAGGTGGAGGTGTGGGGGCGGCGCGACGGCGACGTCCTGCGCGCGGAGGGGTACCGCGTGGTGTCGGTGGACGGGGCGCCGGTGTGGCAGGGCACGGTGGAGCGCGGGCCGGGCGGCGGCCTGGTGCTCCGCCTGGCCGACGGCAACACGCTGGCGCTCGACCACGCCCCGCCGGAGATCCGCCCCGGGCAGAAGGTGTGGGTCCAGGGCCCCACCCACGTGGGCGTGCAGACGTTCGGGATCGTCACCTCTCCCTGATCCCTTCCCTCCGCCCCGACCTCCTCTCGCTCCACACCCGGATGATCCGACTCCTCATAGCCCTGGCGGCGCTGGTGCTCCTGCTGGCCGCCTGCGACGGCGACCCCACCCGCCCGGCCCCCGTGGCCTCGGTGCAGGTGGCGCCCGACGAGCGCACCATCGCCGTGGGCGAGGTGCTCCCGCTGCAGGCGGTGCTGCGCGACACGAAGAACCGCGTCCCGCAGTCCGTCACGGTGACGTGGAGCACGGACAACCCCGCGGTGGCCACGGTGAGCGAGGGCGGGCTGGTGGTGGGGGTGGCGCCGGGGACGGCCACCATCACCGCCACCGCCGAGGAGAAGAGCGGGAGCGTGCAGGTGCGCGTCGCCGCGGCGCCGCCGGAGTGCACCACCCCCGGCGCGGTGCGCAGCCTGGCCGTGGGCGAGGCGGTGACGCTGGGCGGGGTCCTGGCCTCGGTGGTGTGCCTGGACGGCGGCGTGGCGGGGAAGGACTACCTGGCGGTGCCCTGGAACGGCTCGGGGACGGCCGCCGCCACGGTGCAGGTGAGCGCGGGGGCCACCGGCGTGGTGCCGGTGGCGCCGGGGAGCCCCTCGCTGGCCCCCGACGGACTCCTCCGCGGCGGGCGCCCGCTGCGGCGCGACGAGGCCTTCGAGCTGGGGCTGCGCCGGAAGGCGCGCGAGCTGACGCCGTACCTGCGGGCGGCGCGTGCGCTCCACGCCACGCGCGTGGCGCCCGCGGGGATGCGCGCGCAGTCGGCGCCCTCGGTGGGGACGCGGGTGCGGCTCAACGTGCAGACCAACAGCAACTGCGACAACGCCGACGTGCGCACCGGGCGCGTGGTGGCGGTGTCGCAGCGCGCGGTGATCGTGGCCGACTCGGCCAACCCCGCCGGCGGGCTCACCCCCGCCGAGTACGGCTCCATCGCCGCCTCGTTCGACACGCTGGTGTACCCGGTGGACGTGGAGAACTTCGGCGAGCCCGAGGACGTGGACGACAACGGGCGCGTGCTGATCTTCTACACCCGCGCCGTCAACGAGCTGACGCCGCCGGGGTCGGGCTCCTTCATCGCCGGCTACTTCTTCTCCCGCGACCTCTTCCCCAAGCGCGACCGCGACAACCTGCAGGCGTGCGAGGGGAGCAACTACGCGGAGATGTTCTACATGCTGGTGCCGGACCCCGCCGGCACGGTGAACAACAACCCGCGCCCCAGGGCGCTCATCCTCCAGACCACGGTGGGGAC
>DASUNK010000622.1:0-4500 GCA_036277195.1 Longimicrobiaceae bacterium
CTCCGCCCGGCACCTCCGCCACGATCCGGTCGATCTCCGCCTGGCTCAGCTCCACCAGCGGCAGCATCTCCGGCGTGATGGACCCGCCCCCCTCCGGGATCCCGTTCGCGGGGACCTCCACCTCCGAAGACGCCCGGCTCACGGCCAGGGCCAGCTCGGCCAGCACCGGCGTCGTGAACAGGGCCCGCACGTCCACGTACAGTCCTCTGCGCCGCATCCGCTCGATCAGCCGGATCGCCAGGAGCGAGTGCCCGCCCAGCTCGAAGAAGTGGTCCCACCGCCCCACCCGTCCTACCCCCAGCACCTCTGCCCAGATCTCCGCCAGCGCCGCCTCCACCTCCCCCAGCGGTGCCTCGTAGCTGCGCCGCGCGTACGCATCCCCCTCCGACGCCGGCAGCGCCTTGCGGTCCAGCTTGCCGTTGGGCGTCAACGGGATGCGCTCCAGCGCGACGAAAGCCGCCGGCACCATGTACTCCGGGAGCTCCCGGAGCAGGTGCTCGCGCAGGCCCCCCGCCTCCACGTCGCCCACCACGTACGCCACCAGCCGCGTCTCCCCGGGGACGTCCTCGCGGGCCACGACCACGCAGTCGGCGACTCCCTCGCTCCGCCGCAGCGCGCCCTCGATCTCCCCCGGCTCGATCCGGAAGCCGCGGATCTTCACCTGCGCGTCCACCCTCCCCAAGAACTCCAGCGTCCCGTCCGCCCGCCAGCGGGCCCGGTCTCCGGTGCGGTACAGCCTCGCTCCCGGCCGCCTGCCGAAGGGGTCGGGAACGAACTGCTCCGCCGTCAGGCCGGCACGCCCCAGGTAGCCGCGCGCCACCCCCGCCCCGCCGATCAGGAGCTCGCCCGGGACGCCCGCCGGCTGCGGGCTCCCGAGCGCGTCGCAGACGTACAGGCGCACGTTCCCCAACGGGCGGCCGATCGGGTGCCCCTCCACGATCCCGTCCGCCGGCACCGGATGCGTGGAGGCCAGGATGGTCCCCTCGGTGGGGCCGTAGAGGACGTGCGGCTCCGCCCCGGGGAGCGCCTCCCGCATCTCCGCCAGCAGGTCGGCCGCGACCCGGTCGCCGCCCACGAAGGCGCGCCGCAGCCGGGCGAGCCGGGGCGTCTCGCGCTCCGCCTGAACCACCTGCTGCATCAGCGCGGGGACGGCGTGCACGAGCGTGGCGTCCGCGATCTCCTCCAGAAGCGCGTGCGCGTCCAGCACTCGCTCGCGCTCCACCAGGCGCACCGCGCCCCCCGAGGTGAGCGGCAGCAGCGCCTCGAAGAGCCAGATGTCGAAGGCGTACGACGCCAGTGCCGGCATCACGTCACCCTCGCCGACCCCGAACGCCTCGCGCGTGGCGGCCAGCAGGTTGGCCAGGGAGCCGTGCTGCACCAGCACCCCCTTGGGGCGGCCCGTGCTCCCCGAGGTGTAGATGACGTACGCCAGGCTCGCGTCGGACGCGGGCACCTCCGGCGCCGCCTCCGCCGTGTCTGGAAGCTGGTCCACCCGCACGAGGGTGGCCCCGTGCTCCGGCAGCACCCCGGCCGTGCCCCCCGTGGCGACCACCACCGGGAGCGCCGCGTCGGCGATGATCCACCCCAGCCGCTCCGCCGGGTAGTCCGGATCGAGGGGGACGTAGGCGCCACCCGCCTTCCAGATCCCCAGCACCCCCACCAGCAGTTCGGGCGTGCGCTCCATGCACAGCCCCACCGGGGTCTCGGGCCCCACGCCCAGTTCGCGCAGGTGCCGGGCGAGGATCGCCGCGCGCCGGTCCAGCGCGCCATAGGTCACGGCCTCACGGCCGTCCAGGAGGGCAATGGCCTCCGGAGCGCGGCGCGCCCACTCGGCGAAGAGCGCGTGGGCCGGCAGGGCGGAATATTCGCGCGCCGTGTGGTTCCACTCCTCCAGCACGAGCGCGCGCTCCGCCTCGCCGAGCAGCTCCAGCTGCGAAAGCCGCACGTCCGCGTTCTCCGCCACCTGCTCCAGCACCCGCCCCAGGTGGCTGGCCATCCGCCGGGCGGTCCCCTCGTCGAACAGGTCCGTGGCGTACTCCATCCAGCCAGACAGGTCGCGCCCGTGGGCCCGGAGGAGGAGGGTGAGGTCGACCTGCGTGGACTCCGGCGGCTCGCTCGTGAACGGCTCCGGCCGGAGCCCGCCCGCGCCGACGGGGGCGCCGACGGGGGCGGGGGCGGAGGCGGGGGCGGAGGCGGGGGCGGACTCGTCCAGCTGGAACTGCACCTGGTAGAGCGCGGCGTGGCTGAGGCTGCGCTGGGGGCGCAGCTCCGCCACCACCCGCTCGAACGGCACCTCCTGGTACTGGTAGGCGTCCAGCGCCCTCTCGCGCACCCGGTCCACCACCGCGCGGAAGGTGGGGTCGCCGGAAAGGTCGGTGCGCAGCACCAGGGTGTTCACGAAGATCCCGATCAGCCCCTCGAGCTCCCGGCGCGACCGCCCCGACACGGCGATCCCGACCGAGACGTCCAGCGTCCCGGCGTACCGGGCCAGCAGCACCTGGAAGACGCCCAGGAGCACCATGTGCAGCGTCGCGCCCTGGGCGTTCGCCAGCGCGCGCAGGCGATCCAGCACCCCGAGCGGCGCTCCCACCGGCATCCGGGCACCGCGAAAGGAGGGGACCGGCGTCCGCGGCCGGTCCGTCGGCAGCTCCAGCAGCTCCGGCGCCCCCCCGAGCTGACGCCTCCAGTACGCCAGGTGCCGCTCCTCCGCCGCCGGCGGCTGCGAGCGCTGCCAGGCGGCGTAGTCGGCGTACTGCACGGGGAGCGGCGTGAGGGGGGAGTCCCACCCCTCACGGTGCGCGTCGTACAGCACGGCGAGCTCGCGCAGGAACACCCCCAGGCTCCACGCGTCACAGACGATGTGGTGCATCCCCACCAGCAGCACGTGATCGCCGGCATCCAGCCGGAGGAGCGAGGCGCGGAAGATCGGCCCGGCCGAAAGGTCGAAGACGTGCGCCCGCTCGCGGGCGACGCGCGCCCGCACCTGCGCCTCGCGTGCCCCGGGGGGAAGACTGGAAAGGTCCTCCGCCGGGAGCGCGAAGCCGGTGAAGGGAGCGACCACCTGAACCGGGACGCCGTCTACCTCGCGAAAGGTGGTGCGGAGCACGTCGTGCCGGCGTACGACCTCGGCGAGGGCGCGCTCCAGCACCGCCTCGTCGAGCGCGCCCGGGAGCCGCAGGGCGGCCACCAGGTTGTACACCGTCGCCCCCGGGAACATCCGGTCGACGAACCAGAGCCGCTCCTGAGCGTGGGAGAGCGGCGCCTCCCCCGTCTGCGCGCGGGGGGCGATGGGCGCCGCCTGGTAACGGCCCCGCAAGCGGGCCTCGCGCAGCGCGCGCTTGGCCGAGGAGAGCCCGGGGAGCAACGTCTCTGTCATCTCACCCTCACGAGACGGTTCAGTCATATCACCGTTCTCCGGCCAGATGGAGGGCGCCGCCCACCTCCGCGAGGGCGGACTCGGCCTCCTCGTCGCTCATCTCCCCCAGCTCCAGGAGGATCGCCTCGTCGACCAGCGCGGCCAGCCCGGCGACGGTGGGGGCCTCGAAGATCGCGCGCAGGGGGAGATCCACCTGAAAGGTCTCGCGCACCCGGGCAAGGACCTGCAGCCCCAGGAGGGAGTGCCCACCCAGCTCGAAGAAGGAATCGCGCGTCCCGATCTCCCGGATCCCCAGCAGCTCGCGAAAGATCCCGGCGATGAGCTCCTCGGCCTCGCCGGTGGGCTCCAGGTACTCGTTCGCCAGCCTGGGGCGCGCGTATAGCCCCGCCTCCGGAACGGCGCCGCCGCCCTCGGCCGGGGCAGAGCCGGCCCGGCGCGAGGTCCGGAAGCGCTCCAGGCGTGCGTGCAGGTCCTGGGGCGAGACCACCACCCGCGGCTCCCCGGCCAGGGCGGCCAGCGTCTCGAACACCCGGACGCCGTCGCCGCGCGGGATCGCCCCCTCGGAGAGGGCTGCGGAGCTTCCTTCCTCCTCCCAGCGGTCCCAGCTCACGCTGGTCCAGCGCCGCCCCTGGGCCGCGCACCGTTCGGCCCAGGCGTCGCCCAGCACGAACGCCGCGGTTGTCGAGGCCAGCCCGGGCCCGCCGAAGACCGAGAAGATCGAGTTCTGGAGGAGGAGGAAGTCAAGCGGGAGCCCCGCCGTGGCCTCCTCCAGCGCGGCCAGCTCGCGCGTCAGGCGGGCCATCTCCAGCCCGGCCGCGGCGGAGCGCGCCTTCGCCAGCGGGGCGGATTCGGCCGCCACGCCCTGGGCGGCGTGGACCACGCCGTGCAGCCCCCCGAACGCCTCCACGGCCGCCGCCACCGCGCCGCGCACGGCCGCCGGGTCGCGCGGGTCGGCGCGGAGGAGAAGGGGCGCGCAGCCACGCGCCTCGGCGGCGATGATCCCTCGTATCGTCTGGCCGGCGGCGCCCCCGCCGCCAGGGGAGGCGAGGACGGCGTCCCACGCCTCGCGCCCCGGGAAGGAGGGGTGCACCATCACGGCTAGGCGCGCCCCCACGCCCGCCAGG
>DASUNK010000623.1:0-3802 GCA_036277195.1 Longimicrobiaceae bacterium
GGCGGCGCCGCGTGCGTGCGAGGGTCCGGCGCGCGCTTACTGCTGCGCGGTGCCGGCCTGGGCCGCGCGCAGCTCCTCGAGCCGCGCCACCAGCTTCTCGGCCTCGGGGTCGATCTGGGTCATCCGCGCCAGGAGCACGGACAGGAAGGCCTTGCGGGCCTCCTGGATCTCCGGGGTGGCCAGCGCGCGGCGCTGCACCCCCGTGAAGAAGGCCTGGAGCTGCTGCGCCTCCGTGGCCAGGGCGTTCAGCTTCGCGTTGTCGCTGGCCTGCCGGGCGGCCGCCACTTCCTGCTGCAGCGCCTCGCCGCGGGCGGTCTTCTCCTTCACCGTGGGATCGAGCCGCTCCATGGCGGCGAAGAGGGCGGCCTCGAAGGCCGCCTGCGCGGCCTGCACGGCCGAGTCCTGGACCGCCTGCTGCTGCAGGGCGCCCAGCCGCTGCTGGATCTGCGTGATCTCGGCCTGCACGGGGGAGGCGGGCGCGGCGGGCTGCGGCGCGTCCTGCGCGGCCGCGCCCACGGGCAGCGCCAGCGCGGCCAGCGCCAGCAGGGCGATGCGGGTGCTCTTCTGCACGGATACCACTCCACTCAGGGGATGCGGGACGAGCACCGGCCCGGGCGCGCCCATGGGCACACCCGGGCCGGCGATGCGAGGTCGGGTCCTGTAACCCGCGCCGGGGGAATAGGTTCCACCCCCGCCGCCGCCCCCGTCCCGCTCCCGGAGCGTACCCTTTGGGGCAGCGGGTGAACAGAGTGAACGCCCGCAAGCTCCGTTGCGAACGGCACTTGTGGAGGGTGCCGTCCTGTGGCTAATCTGTCCAGTGTACGCCGAACCGCATCTCACGGATCTTACGGGGCGCCGGGAGCACGCATGCCCGCGCCTGACCTGCGGGCCTCCGCCGGCGAGTTCCGCCGGGCGGCGGCGGCCGCCGTGGCGGAGCGCTCGCTGCGCGGGGTGGCGGCCGAGATCGGGATGAGCGCCCCCGGGCTGCAGCACTTCCTGGACGGCGGGGCGCCCTTCCGGCGGACGCTGCGCAAGCTGGCGGCGTGGTACGCGCTGCGCGGCGCCGCGCGCGGCTACGCCCCGGAGGCGGCGCTGAACGCGGCGCTCGCCCTGCTGCTGGAGGGGCTGCCGGAGGAGGGGCGGGCCGAGGCGGGAGAGGAGGTGCTGGCGGTGCTGCGGCGCCACTACGCGCGCTTTGGTCAGGTACCGCCCGGGGGTGGCGGCTGACCCGCCGGGTCGACTGCCAGCGGGCGGCGTGGCGCGCCCCGCTCGGAGAAGGCGTAGCACGCCGCATAGAGGAAGAGTCCCACCCCGATCCCTACCAGGAGCTGGTAATAGCGCACCGAGAGTGGCGCCATTCGGTAGAGAGAGTTGAGGAGCAGGAAGTTCCAGCTCGAGATGTACACCGCCCCCACCAGCATGACGACCGGAGCCGCCCACCCCACGCTCAGCTGCAGCGGGCGGTGCCACCACTTCCGCCCGAACGTCCACGGCGGCGTGAAGTGCTGGCGGACCTCGTCGAGCATCGCCGCCACCACCCGCTGGCGGGCGTACTCGGACGCCAGGTGCCACGCCCCGAACAGCCCCATGAACGCTGCGAGGCACGGGAAGAGGAGCACCGCACCCTGCAGCTGGGTCGCGAGCTCCGGCTTCAGGTAGGGAACGATCGTCAGCGCCACCACCACGCCGCCCCAGCGGAAGAGTGAGCTCCAGAAGTGCTCCTGCCGGAGCCTCCACTCCTCGAACAGGAGCTGGGCCCACTCCAGGCTGGGAAGGGTGGCAGGGACGCCCGGCGGTGGAGCGGCGATGCGCACGACCCGGGCACGCCGCCACGCGTGCCAGAGCCCCGCCGCGAGCAGCAGCAGGGCGGGGAGGATCAGGACGAGCGCGGAAAGGAGCATGGCGGCCGAGGCGTGTGGGCCAGGGAGGGGGCGCCCGGCGGGGAGTGAGGCGGCGTCAGGAAGACGTACCGTCCGGGGTCACGTCCACCAGCGACTGGTCGCCCACGTCCACGCAGCCGCGGACCCCCGACACCCGCGCCTCGCTCCCCACCAGCGAGTCGTGCAGGTCGCAGTCCTCCACCACCGCGTCGTTCCAGACGATCGAGTCGCGCACCCGGCTGCGCCGCAGCACCCCGCCCGAGGAGATCGACACGTTCGGCCCGATCTCCACGTCCTCCAGCGTCACCCCCTCGGCCACGTAGACCGGGTCGTGCACCCGCACGTTCCGCCCGTTCTCGGGCGGGCGCGTGCGCCCCCGCTGCAGCAGGTGGCGGTTGGTCTCGATCAGCGCCTCGGGCTTCCCCGCGTCGAGCCAGGTCTCCACCTCGGCGGTGAGGATCTTGGCGCCCTGGTCGATCATGTACTGGAAGGCGTCGGTCAGGAAGTACTCGCCGGTGCGGTGCGGCGGCGAGTTCATCACGTGGTTCACCCCCTCGAAGAAGAGCTTCCAGTCGCGCACGTAGTAGAGCCCGATGTTGGCCAGGCGCGAGACGGGCTCCTCCGGCTTCTCGATGATCTGCCGCATGAAGCCCTGCTCGTCGGTCACGATCACCCCGAAGCGCTGGTAGTCCTCCACCTCCTTGGCCCAGATCACCCCCGCCACGTCCGGCGGCAGGCGGCGCACGATGGTGAGGTCCGTCTCGAAGAGCGTGTCCACGAAGATGATCAGCATCTCCTCCTGCACGTGCGGCTCGGCCATCACCACCGCCCCGGCCGTCCCGTTCTGCACCGGCTGCTCCACGTACACGGCGTGGAAGTCCGGGTAGTCGCGGTCCATGTACTCCACCACCTTCTCCTTCAGGTGGCCGTAGATGATGACGGCCTCGTGGACGTCCAGCTCGCGCAGGTCGTCCAGGATGTAGCTCATCAGCGGCTTGTCGGCGATCTTCAGGAGCGGCTTGGGAGAGACGTGGGTGTGCGGGCGCAGGCGGCTGCCCTTGCCGGCGAGGGGGATGACGACTTTCACGTGACGGCTCTCCTGGGGAGGCTGAACGCGGGGTACGGGGACGGCCGGTGGGCCGGCACGTTCCATCCCGGTGCCGCGGCACAACCTACCCCGCGGCCGCGGGGGGCGTCAAATCGCAGGCGGACGCTGGCCTCGGCTCGTCTCTTGCACGCGCCGTGAGAGCCATGGCGGCAGCGAACCCCGGCAGACCCGGCCTCAGCCTCCCGGACCGCATCCCGGTCCTCCCCATCCGCAGCACCATCGTCTTCCCGATGGGGGCCACGGCGCTCCAGATCGGCTTCCAGCCGAACGTGGAGGCGCTCGCCGCGCACCCCCAGGGCGACCTGGTGGTGGCGATGGTGGCGACCACCGACGACTCGCCGGAGATCGCCCCGCGCGCGCTGGAGAAGGTGGGGGTGGCCGTGCGGGTGCTCGACCGGCTCAACCTCCCCGGCGGCACCATCCAGACCACCCTGCAGGGGCTGGCGCGCATCCACCTGGACGACGTCCGCTTCGAGGACGGCTACTACACGGCGCGGCCGCGCGCGGTGAAGGAGACGCCGGTCTCCCCCGACGAGGCGGAGCCGCTGGTCGAGCGCATCCTCACCACCATCGGCGGGGTGGCGGCGCAGGTGGAGCGCATCCCCGACGAGGTGCCGCGCATCCTGCGCATGAACCTGGAGAGCCCGGGTCGCTTCGCGGACCTGGCGGCCTCGCTCTGCAACCTGAAGCTCCCCGACCGCGACCGCGTGCTGCAGACGCTGGACGTGCGCGAGCGGCTGGGGGTGGTGCTCGGCGCGCTGGAGCAGGAGTGGGAGCACCTGCGCGAGATCGAGGAGGACCACGAGAAGGCGGC